>JBEBGB010000123.1:0-11400 GCA_040081675.1 Vicinamibacterales bacterium | reverse complement strand
TTGAGCAGGTTGCCGAAGTTCGTGATGTCGAGTCGCACCTGTCCAGAATGCCGTGCCCGGCCGACGCTGTGAAACAGGTCCTGGATGATGCTGAGATCGATGCGGTTGACGAACGGCAGGAACACGCCGTTTCGTTCAGCGTACTCGCCGCGGTGCTTGCTCAGGTACGCATCGCCCTTGATCAGGTTTTCGAACGCATCCGCCTGCTGCGCGGGTGTGTACGTCACGCCAGCGACGGTCAGCGACTTGAAGTTCATCTCGCTCGTATTGCGCGGGATGTAGATCAGGTCGTTGCCGCTCACGGTGTCGCCGTTGGCGTCGCCAGCCAGCACGAAGCTCGTATTGCCGTTGGTGTGGCCGTCGTAGAACATCGAGACGGTTGTCGCGCCGAAACCAAAGTACTGCTTGGTGTACGACGTCTGCAGAAACACGCGCTTGCCCGGCGAGTTTGTGGAGTAGGCAAGCGGTGGATTGTTCGGGTCGCCCGGAACCGGGTTTGCGCCGCCCCACGACGTGCCGGCCGTCGAAGACGGTTCGACCAGACTGCGGGACACGCCGTAGTTGAAGCCAAGCTTCGCCGCGAAGCCGCGCGTCGTGGGCTTGGACAACGAACCGGAAATGTTCCAGGAGTGGTTGTTGCTCGAGTTCTTCAGCACGTAGTTGGCCGTCACCGAGTTGCCGACGGCATTGTTCAGACGCGTGACACAGGGGCCAGCCTGACCGCCGGTTCCGAACGGTCCACCGTTGGTGACGCACGCCGGGAACTGAGCGTTCGCGACCCAGCGGACCCGGTTATCAATGCCCGTATAGGCGCTCTCGGGCGCCGGCAGGTTGGCGTTGATATACACGGGAGCGTTGAGGTCCTTGCTGTACATGAAATCAGCGGTGGCGACGAGTCCCATCGGCAGACGCTGGTCGCCGCCCAGATTCGTCCGGAAGGTCTGTGGGAAGCGGTAGCCCTTGTCGGTCACGTCCAGCTCGTAGCTGCTGGCCGCCGAACCTGTCGGTGCCGGCTTGTACTTGTCGGGACTCGGGTTGAACGGGAAGTTGGTCGATATTCCGCTGTTGAGAAACCCGAAGAGCACGCCGGTGTTGCCGATCTGGTTGGAAATCCAGACGTACGGTGGCTTGCCCGAGAAGAGGCCCGTGCCGCCGCGCACCTGGGTCGTGCCATCGCCCGTCACGTCCCAGTTGAGCCCCATGCGTGGCGACCAGTACGGCGTCGTCTCCGGCAGCGCTCCCGTTGAATATTGAACGGGCGATCCGTCCTGATCCCGGAAGGTCAATGCGTCGGCTGCTGGATTGGGAAACGCCGTGTCGCCGAAACGCGGAACGTCGACGCGCACCCCAGCGGTCAGGGTCATGTTCGGTCGCAGTCGCCATTCATCCTGCGCGTAGCCGCTGATGTAAAACACATCCAGCGGTTGCAGCGGCGGCGTCGTCTGGCCCGGCTGCAGCAGATACTTCACCTGGAAGTTGGTCAGTGTTACCGGCGAGACAGTGCGGTTCGGGTTGGCGATGTAGCCGTTGGCGTCGGTGTAGAAGTCAGCCAGCGACGCGTACGAGTAGGCGCTCTGGATTCCGAAATAGAACGAATTGTCGGAATGGAACTTCTCAGCTGCGCCACCGAACGTCAATGTATGGTTGCCGGCAAACCGCGTCAAGCTGTTCTGCGCCTGGAACGTGGAGTAGCGCAGCAAGTTGAACGGTGTGAAGGGTTCTGAACCAAACGATGTGATCACGCCGCCGGTGCCGTCGCCGATGACCACGAACGGGAACAGCTGAATTTCGTCGCGACTCTCGTCCTGCTTGGTGTAGCCGATCAGCATGTTGTTGGTGAACTTGCCGAACACCGAGTTCCACTCGCCGATTCCAGACTTCACGTTCTCGAGGATCGCGTAGTTGGAATTCTTGTAGCTCAGGAAGTTGACCGTATTGGTCGGGCGGCTGGTCCCGAGCGCGCTCGAGCCGTTCTGCGGAATATCCGAGCGTGAGGTGAGCTGGTTGTAACGGAAGGTGACCTTGTTAGCGCTGTTGATGTTGTAGTCACCTTTGATCATCCACGGCTTGCCAGGCGTCTCCTTGCTGATGTCGTCGAACGGACCCGTGTCGTACTTGAAGTTCGTCGACAGGAAACTGCTGAGAGCGGTCAAGTCGGACGCCGCCACGCGAGTGATGTTGCCACCCACCGGCACGCCGCCAGGATTCGATCGGAAGTTCACCAGCGGTCGCGTGTCGTTCTGTTTTTCGAAACTCTGAAAGAAGAACAACTTGTTCTTGACGATCGGACCACCCACCCACTCGCCAGTGGCCGTCGTCTTGAACGTCCCGGGGTTGTAGGTGAGGCCAGCGGCCTTCGTTCCCACGTACGACTGGTTGCGGTAGCGCGTGTAGACCGAGCCGGTGAACTGGTTGGCGCCGCTGCGGGTCACCGTGTTGACGTTCGCGCCAACGAAGTTGCCCTGACGCACGTCGTATGGCGCGACGTTCACCTGCACCTGTTCGATGGCCTCGAGCGAGATCGGCGCGACACCCGTGCGGTCTCCGACACCGCCCGTCGTCGTCTGCAGACCGAACGAACCGTTGAAATACGATCCGTCCACCGTGATGTTGTTGGCGCGATTGTCCTGTCCGGCGAAGCTGCCGTTGCCGCCGTACTGCGGCGTCAGGCGTGTGATGTCGGTGAGGCGACCCGAAATCGTCGGCAGGGACGCCAGCTCGTCGCGGGACACCGCCGTTGCCGCACCGGTGCGGCTCGAGCTGAACACCGGGTTGGCCTCGGCGATCACCTGCACGGTCTCCGCGACGTTCGCCAGCTTCAGATCGAAGTCCATGTCCTGCGTCACGCCGAGGACGAGCGACACATTCTCGCGTTCGGCTGTGCTGAACCCGCTGAGTTCTGCGGTGACCTTGTATGGACCACCGACGCGCAGGCCGGGCATGGTGTAGCGACCATCGCCCTGGCTCACGGCCACGTATGTCGTGCCAGATGGCTGATGGACGGCGACGATGCTGGCGCCAGGGACGACCGCGCCCTGGGAATCTTTCACCACGCCGGTCAGCGCCGCGGTGGTCACGCCTTGCGCCGTTGACGGAGTCGCATACATCGCGACCGCGAAAAACGCCGCGACAGCACTGAGCCACCACGATCTCATTGAAGTAGTCATCTCACACTCCTGCTCGAGGGTCGATAAGCGATGGGCGCATCAAAAGGGGAATGCGTAATTCTAGCCGCCCAGGCGGTAACGTCTCTGAAAAATCCCGACTCCTGTACACAGGACGAGCTAGGGATGATCCAACGCGACGTACGAAGTGAAAGGGAGTGCAAAGGGTGTCAGAGGGCGGTGCTGAAAAAGGAAAAGGCCGCCAGCATCGGCTGACGGCCCTTCGAAGCAGACAAAACTGCGAGAGAAGCTACGCGCCTGTCGCCTTTTTGCGAAGTGCGTTGGCCTGATCGCTCAGGTCGGTGGCTTCCTTGATAAGCGCCTGCTGCTTGGCGGGCTCTTTCTCGACCAGAGCCTGGAGCCGGAGCAGGAGACCCTTGAAGGTGAGCGCCTCGACGTAATCGGTCTTCAGCGCGATGGCCTTGTTGACCGCATCGAGACCCTTGGTGATGTACTCCTTCTTCTGCGTCTCCGTCAGCGAGGAGTTGGCCCGGGTCTCATCCCAGTAATAGCCCGCGATTGTCTGGAACGCCTCCGGGTTGTTCGGCTCGATCTCGGCGCGCTGGTTGAGCGACTCGATCGTCTTGTCGAACCGGCCCGTACGCGTGTAGAACCCGGCGAGCTGCAGGTAGACCGAGGCGTCCTTCGGCTTGGCGGTCCTGGACATCAGCAGCACCTTCTCTGCATCGTCGTAATAGCCCGCATCTTCGTAGATCTTCCCAAGGACCGCGTAATTCGACGGCTCAGATGGATCCATTTCGATCATCTTGATGAGCACGGGTTCGGCCGCCGCAGCGTCGTTGAGCTTGTCGACGCCGTAGGCCGCGACCAGATACTCGAGAGAGAGCTTGGCCAGCTTCTTTTCGTCCTCGACGGCGGACCCGGCCAGTTTCTCGGCGCCCAACTTGTAGTTCTCGACGGCCTTGGTCATCAGCTCGTCGTTGGCAGCCTCGCCTTTACGGCTGGGCTTGTACTGATTGTCCAGGCTGTTGGCGAGGAAGAAGTGGGCGGCCGCTATCGACGGATCTTCCTGAAGGGTTTCCTCGTACAAGGCCGCAGCTTTCTTGTAATCCTGGGCCTGGTAGGCAACGTTGGCGGCCTTGAAACTTCTCTTCGCCTGGACCTGACTGACTTGCGAGCAGCCTGCTGAAATCGCAAGGGCTACCATCGCCGCTGACGCGAGCGACGCACCCGAAAAAGCACGCATTGAGCCCCCTTTATGGCCGTGAACCGACATACTGACCCTACAAGCCCGCTCGGCGAGGAGAATTGCCGTAGCCGAAACCGGGTCAGTATAGTGAAGCAAAAATTCCTAAGTCAATATGATGCTTAGACACCGGCTTTCATGATTCGCTTCGAGGATCTGGTCGAAAAAGTCAGGGCCTACAGCCCAGACGCCGACGTCGAGCTGCTCCGCCGGGCCTACGTGTTCTCGGCCTTCGAGCACCGGGGCCAGGTGCGCCATTCCGGGGAACCATATCTCATCCACCCCCTGGCCGTGGCCGACTTCCTGGCCGACATGAAATTGGACATCGTGGCGGTGTGCGCGGGCCTGCTGCACGATGTCGTCGAGGACACTCTTACCACCATCGAGCGCATTCGCGAGCTGTTCGGCCCGGAAGTCGCCAACGTGGTGGAAGGCGTGACGAAAATCGGGGCGATCCGGTTTTCGTCCACCGAAGAGCGCCAGGCGGAGAACTTCCGCAAGATGCTGCTGGCGATGGTGGACGACATTCGCGTCATCCTCGTCAAGCTGGCCGACCGTCTGCACAACATGCGCACACTCAGCCATCTGGCAGAGGAGAAGCGCGTCCTGATCGCCCAGGAGACGAGGGACATCTACGCGCCGATCGCGAACCGGCTCGGAATGTCGAAGATCAAGAACGAGCTCGAAGAGCTCTCGTTCAGGTACCTCGAGCCACAGGCCTACGAGTCGCTCCGCGCCAAGGTCGATGCGCGGCGTCGCGCCACAGAAGGGCTGATCGAACAGCTCGAATCGACCATCACCACGAAGCTCCAGGAAGCGTCGGTGCCGGTCATCGAGATCGAGGGCCGCATCAAGCGCCTCTGGAGCATCTCGCTGAAGCTCAAGAAGCAGCGGATCGAGCTCGATCAGGTGTACGACTTCATCGCGCTCCGCGTCATCACGTCGAGCGTCAAGGACTGTTACGCGGCGCTCGGCATCATCCACCAGACGTGGTCCCCGGTTCCTGGGCGCATCAAGGACTTCATCGCCATGCCGCGGCCCAACGGCTACCAATCGCTGCATACGTCGGTCATCAGTCAGCAGGGCACGCCCTTCGAGGTCCAGATCCGCACGCTCGAAATGCATCGCATGGCGGAGGAAGGCGTTGCGGCGCACTGGAAGTACAAGGAAGGTCGAACCGGCGACCAGAAGGACGAACGCTACTTCCAGTGGATGCGTCAGCTGCTCGAGTTCCAGCAGGAGGTCCGCGACCCTCGCGAGTTCATCCAGAACCTGAAGGTGGAGTTGTATCCGGAGGAGGTGTACGCCTTCACCCCGAAGGGACAGGTGAAAGCGTTCCCCAGAGGTGCCACGCCGATCGACTTCGCCTACTCGATTCACACCGACGTGGGCCATCAGTGTGTCGGTGCGCGCGTCAACGGCAAAATGGTGCCGCTCCGCGCCCATCTCAAGAATGGCGACATCGTCGAGATCGTCACGCAAGCGGGTCACAAACCGAGTCGCGATTGGCTCAACTTCGTGGCCACGTCGCATGCACGCTACAAGATCAAACATCTGATCAGGCTCGAGGAACGGACGCGCTCGATCGATCTGGGTCGCAAGGTCTTCGAGAAGGAAGTGCGTCGATACGACGTGCCGCTGAAGGGCCTCCTCGAGGGAGATCTGTTCACCAAGGCGCTCGCCGACTCGGGTGTCAAGAGCGCGGACGACCTCATGGCGCTGATCGGGTACGGCACCCTGTCTGCCAAGCACCTGATCTCCAAGCTCGTTCCCCCAGACAAGCTGCGCGAGAAGGCGCCCGACGGCATGGTGACGGCGGCCGTCAAGCGAGCGTTCGGCGCCGGCGAAGAAAAAATCAAAGTGAGCGGTTCAGGCGACGTGCTCGTGTTCCGCGCACGGTGCTGCAATCCGATTCGAGGCGAGAAGATCGTCGGCTACATCACGCGCGGCAAGGGCGTGTCGGTCCACTCGGCCACCTGTCCGAACGTCGTCAACCTGCTCTACGACCCCGAGCGACGGATCGATGTGGAGTGGGAGAAGGCGCCGAGCGGAGAGAGCAGAACCAGTTACACCGTCAAGCTGACGATGGAGGTGGAAGACCGGAAGGGCATGCTGGCCGCGGTCAGCGCGAAAATCTCCGATATCAACACGAACATTCTCAACATGGAAGCACGCACCGGGGGTGACGATCAGCGTGGGCGCATCGAGGTCACCGTGGAGATCAGCGACGTGCAACACCTCGACAAGGTCGTCAAGGCGCTGAAATCGGTCAACGGCGTGATCGATGTGGAACGTACGGGGCGGGCTGCCCAGGGGTAAGGCGGCGTCGAATGGTCACGCGCCCGATCGCGAGCGATCAGGCATCGTAGCTGGCGACGGCGTCGATCTCGACCCGCGCATCGCGCGGAAGCCGAGCGGCCTGAATGGTTGATCGCGCCGGATAGGGTTCTGCGAAGAACGTCCTGTAGACCTCGTTCATGGCGGCGAAGTCGTTCATGTCTGCCAGAAACACGGTGGTGCGCACCACGTGCGCCAGTGTCAGCCCGGCGGCTTCAACCAGCGTGGTGACGTTCTGGAGTACCCGCCTGGTCTGAGCTGCGATATCGCCGTCAACCAGCGTGCCTGTGGCAGGGTCTGCCGGCACCTGCCCGGACACGAACAGCAACTGACCTGCCCTGAGCGCAGCCGAATACGGGCCGATAGCCTTTGGCGCGTCGGGGCTCGAGAACGCAGTCTTCGGCATAGCGAGAACTAGTGGCCAGTCCTTGTCATATGTGCAGTGGATGCCGCCGCGCGGCGCCCGGGCCGCAAGGCGCGAAGAGTGAGCTTATCGGGCATAAGTGAGCGATGAGCAACGCCGCGGCCGGGGACGCCCCGCAAGGCAGGCGCTGTACATATGGCGAGGACCGGCCACTAGGCGGCCTTGACGACCTTGTTGGACCGCAGGCACCGCGTGCAGACGCGAATGCGTTGCACACCGCCGTTGATCATCGCGCGAACCCTCTGCAGGTTCGGTTCGAATCTGCGGGCGCTGACGTTGTGGGCGTGGCTGACCTGACGGCCCACGACCGGCGACTTTCCGCACACTGCACACTGCTTCGACATGACTCTCTGCTTCTTTCGAAAGGGAAACCCAAAGTATAGGCGACTGCCTGTCTTCACATCAAGCCGTCGATCGTGTCCGTGGCCAGACCAGCAGAGCCCGACCAGCAGATTAACCCACCAGGTCAGCTCTCCGCCCCTGCGCCCTGCCAACTGCCTGCGTCGCCGCGTGTGCCGTCGAAACCGCCAGAACCGCCACGCGCCGGTCCGCGTCTTACGTGCAACGCATGGATTCGAGGTCCAACGAAAACGTTGCGCTTGTGACGGCCATCCAACAATGACGTTGGTTACGTAGTGGACGTGTACGAGGCTGCGGTCTGGTGAACGTTTAAGCTCATCAATTCGTGCGGCAGTGATGTACCGAGTGCGCACAAATGCAACGGAAGCAGAGGTAAGCGTGACGCCCTTGCGTCTCTTTGTGCATGGGCGTGGCAGCGCGGCGACACACTTGTCGTCACCTGCAACGGACAGCGCGATCGTCGTCGGCCACGAACTCTCGAGCCGTTTTCCGCGTCTAAACGGGCATCAGAATTTGAACGCCGGACCAACTCGCCGACGTTCGTGACGCTAAATAACTGTCCTGCAAGATGTTACTTGATGTGATCGCGGACGATTCTAGCAGGTTCGAGAACGGCGACCTCGGGGTTCGAGGCAGTTCGAAGCGCGATTATTACCTCTGCAGTATTGTGTTGCAGAACGGACGGACGATCTTTATACTTGGCAACTCATTTGCAAAGTAGACAGCAATCTTATCGAGCTACATACCCGGCGCAACCGGGACGGAAGGAGCGAGCGGCTATGAAGGCGACAACGACATCTAAAGTGGTGACTGAGGTAACGCCGAAGTCCCGATATAACGAATTGAAGCGGATGCTCGACGAGCGCCGCCGCGAAATTCAGGCTCAGGTTCAGGGCAAGATGCGCGACGTGCGATCTGAAGGAGCCTGGGGCAGCAAGACCAACGAGGTGTTCGACGCGGTCGAGAGTTCCGAGTCCGACATTCAGGATGACATCGAGTTCGCGCTCATCCAGATGAAGTCGGAGACGTTGAACAAGATCAACGACGCGTTGATTCGCCTCGAGCAGGACAACTACGGCAACTGCTTCGAGTGCGGCGAGGAAATCGCCGAGAAGCGTCTGCGTGCGCTGCCGTTTGCGGTCAGGTGCAAGGACTGTGAAGAGGCGCGCGAGGTGGCCGAGCAGCGCGAGCGTCAGATGGCATCGCGTCGGGGTGCTTCGTCGCTCTTCTTCGACATGTAAGTTCTGGCGACCGGAGGGCTCCGCCGGGTGGCGGAGTCCTTCTCCCCACACAGCGTCCCTCCTCGTCACAGCTTCGCACGACAATCGCCGGCCATCTCTTGGCGGCCAATGAGGGCTGCACTCGCACCAAGTGCTGCGGCCCGCGTCATACACAAGGAGTTCGACATGAGCGATCAGGTCGAGGATCTCAAGACCGAGGAACTGGGAGCTGCCGATCGGCCGCTGGCGATTCCGCCCGAGCTGCCGATCCTGCCCTTGCGCGACACGGTCCTGTTCCCGAATTCGTTCATGCCCCTGGCGGTCGCGCGCGAGAGCTCCGTACGGCTCATCGACGATGCGATTGCCAACGGCAAGCTGATCGCGGTATTCACGCAGCGCGATGCCGCCACCGAGGAGCCCGTGCAGGCAGACCTGCACACGATCGGGACGGCGACGCACATCCACAAGATGTTCAAGCTGCCCGACGGCAGCCTTCGCCTCATCGTGCAGGGACTGGCGAGGCTCACGCTCGACGAGGTTGTGTCGACGCAGCCCTATCTCAGGGCGCGCGTCAGCGCCGCCAGCGAGGGAACCGACGACACCGATCGCCTCGAGATCGATGCGCTGGCCAGGAACATCAAGGCCAACTTCCAGCAGGTTGTGTCCCTGTCGCCCTTGCTGTCCGACGATCTGCAGACGCTGGCGACAAACATCACCGAACCGGGTCGGCTTGCCGACTTCATTGCCTCCAGCCTGACCACCATCAGCACGGCTGTGAAGCAGGAAGTGCTCGAGACGCTCGATATTCGCACGCGCATGGACAACTTGAACCGCATCCTGATCAAGGAGCTCGAGGTGCTCGAGCTCGGGTCGCGGATTCAGTCGCAAGTGCAGTCCGAGGTCGGCAAGAACCAGCGTGAGTACTTCCTGCGCGAGCAGATGAAGGCGATTCAGAAGGAGCTTGGCGAGGGCGACGACCAGACCAAGGAGATCGAGGAACTGGCCGAGAAGGTCGAAACGGCCGGCATGCCTGAGGGTGTCAAGAAAGAAGCCCTTCGGGAACTCGATCGGTTGTCCAAGATGCCGGCGGCCGCTGCCGAATACACGGTGTCTCGCACCTACCTGGATTGGCTCGTGGCGCTCCCCTGGGCGAAGCGGACCGACGAGGTCATCGACCTTCCGAAGACACGCGGCGTTCTCGATGCCGATCACTCGGGTCTCGAGAAGGCGAAGGACCGCATTCTCGAGTACCTCGCTGTCCGTAAGCTCAATCCGGATGTGAAGGGGCCGATTCTGTGCTTTGTCGGCCCTCCCGGCGTCGGCAAGACCTCGCTCGCGCGGTCGATTGCTGAATCGCTCGGTCGGAAGTTCGTGCGCGTGTCGCTCGGCGGCATGCGGGACGAAGCCGAAATCCGTGGACACCGGCGTACCTACATCGGCGCGCTGCCAGGCCAGATCATCCAAGGGTTGCGTCGTGCGGAGTCGAAGAACCCGGTGTTCATCCTGGACGAAATCGACAAGCTTGGTTCCGACTTCCGCGGCGATCCCTCGTCGGCATTGCTCGAGGTGCTGGATCCGGAACAGAACAACACGTTTCGCGATCACTATCTCGATGTGCCGTTCGATCTGTCCGAGGTGCTCTTCATTACCACCGCGAACGTGCTCGATCCCATTCCACCGGCGCTTCGCGACCGCATGGAAGTGCTCGAGATCGCGGGCTACACAGAAGAAGAGAAGCTGAAGATCGCGCAGGAGCATCTGGTTGCCAAGCAGGTGAAGAACCACGGGCTCACGCCAGCGGGCATCCAGTTCACGGCCGACGCGCTTCGGCAGGTCATTCGCGGGTACACGCGTGAAGCGGGTGTCCGCAATCTCGAGCGCGAGATCGGAGCGCTGTGCCGAAAGGCTGCCAGACGCCGAGCCGAAGGCGACGAGTCCAACGTGGAAGTCACCACCGACGCGGTCGTGCAGATGCTCGGAGCGCCGAAGTTTCTCGACGAAGAAATGGAAGAGCGCACCAAGGAGCCGGGCGTGGCGATCGGGCTCGCGTGGACGCCGGTTGGCGGCGAGGTGCTGTTCATCGAAGTGTCGCGAATGGCCGGAGCCGGCACGCTGACGCTGACGGGACAACTGGGCGACGTCATGAAGGAGTCGGCGCGGGCGGCGCTGTCGTGGTTGCGCACCCACGCGCGCGAGCACGGCATCGATCCAGACTTCTTCAAAGCCGCCGAACTGCACGTGCACGTGCCTGCAGGCGCCATCCCCAAGGATGGTCCGTCGGCGGGTGTCACCATGGCGGCAGCCATGGCGTCCGAGCTGACAGGCAGACCGGTCCGAGGTGACATCGCCATGACCGGCGAGATCACCCTGTCGGGACGCGTGCTGCCGGTCGGCGGGATCAAGGAAAAGGTGCTGGCCGCGCGGCGGGTCGGCGTCCACGAAGTGATTCTGCCGAGACAGAACCTGAAAAACGTGAACGAAGACCTGACGCCGGAGCTGCGCAAGGGGCTGGTGGTGCACCTGGTGTCGACGATCGACGAGGTGCTCGCGCTCGCGCTGCAGCCGGTGTCGACCGACGTCGTGCGATCGTCACGCAAGATCACGCGGTCGAGTGGTCAGGTTCCGCCGCCCGCATAGACGTTGGAGGTCGTTCGAGCCGTCGATGGCGCGTTCGCCACGCGGCTCGAA
>JBEBGB010000664.1:0-3036 GCA_040081675.1 Vicinamibacterales bacterium | reverse complement strand
CGGGAAGACGTTGTCCTCCTTCACCACTTCGGCCTCGATGAGGCAGGGGCCGTCGTTGTAGGCCATCGCCCACTTGATGGCCTTGTCCACGTCGCCCGCGCGCGTCACGCGCTTGGCCGGAATGTCGTAGGCCGCCGCGAGCTTGATGAAATCGGGATTGCCCTCGAGATCCGCGCCCGAAAGGCGGTTGTCGAAGAAGAGCTCCTGCCACTGGCGAATCATGCCCAGGTAGCTGTTGTTGATGATCAGGATCTTCACCGGCACTTTCTGGAGCTTCGCCGTGGCCATCTCGCAAAGTGTCATCTGGAAGCCACCGTCGCCGACGATGGCCCAAACGGGTTTGCCCGTAGCCATGGCCGCGCCGATCGCCGACGGAAATCCAAACCCCATCGTCCCGGCGCCACCGCTCGAGATCCAGTGGCGGTTCTTCGTCGTGAGACAGAACTGTGCGGCCCACATCTGGTGCTGGCCGACGTCGGTCGTGATGATGCAGTCTCGTCCGCCCAGTTTGTCGAGCCGGTCGACAACGTGCTGCGCGCGCAGGCCACCCTTCTTGGGATAGCGAAGCGGGTACTGCTTGCGCCAGCCGGCGATCTCCTTGAGCCAGTCGGCCGTGTCGAGCGTGTCCACCAAGGGAATCAGTTCCTCGACGGCCAGACGCGCGTCGGCGGCCAGGCTCACGTCGGGACGGACCACCTTGTTGAACTCCGCCACGTCGATGTCGATGTGAATCTTGACCGCGTCGATGCAGAACTCCGACAGCTTGCCCGTGATGCGATCGTCCCACCGCGCGCCAATGGCCACAATCAGGTCGCAGTTCTGCACCGCGCGGTTGGCGTAGGCCGTGCCGTGCATGCCGAGCATGCCAAGGTGCAGAGGGTGCTCCTCAGTACAGGCGCCTTTCCCAAGGAGCGTATTGACGATCGGTGCGTTGAGTTTCGTCGCCAGTTGCAGGATCGCCTCGCCGGCGTTCGAGATCACGGCGCCGTGGCCGACGTACAGCACCGGCTTGCGGCTCTTCGTCATCAGGCTGGCGGTCTTGCGCAGCAGTGCGCTGTCGGGACGACCGGGCACGTGGTAGCCCGGCAGGTTCACCGTGTCGACGAATGGCGCTGGGCATGGACCCTGGGTGATGTCCTTCGGCAAGTCGATGAGCACCGGTCCAGGCCGACCCGTGGTGGCGATGTGAAACGCCTCCTTCATGACGCGGGGGATGTCACTGGCGTCCTTGACCAGGTAACTGTGCTTCACGACCGGATAGGTGATGCCGGTCACGTCCGCTTCCTGGAACGCGTCCTTGCCGAGCATCGATGTGATGGTCTGGCCGGTCAGCACGATCATCGGCACCGAGTCCATCAGCGCCGTGAGCAGTCCCGTCACGCAGTTGGTCGCGCCAGGACCCGACGTGACCAGGACCACGCCGGGCTTGCCGGTCGCGCGGGCGTAGCCGTCCGCCATATGTGTGGCGCCTTGTTCGTGCCGGACCAGCACGAACTTGATCTTGGAGTCGACCAGCGCATCGAAGATCGGCATCGCGGCACCGCCGGAGTAGCCGTATACGACCTCCACCCCCTCACGTTCGAGGCATTGGATGACTTTGTCGCCGCCGGTTGTGGCTTTTTGAAGCATGGAATTCCTTCGCCGATTGTCGTCAGACCAGGCTCAACAGAAAAGACCAGTTTCGAGGATAAATCGACAGGCCAATGATTCGTTGAGCAACAAACACAACAAGTTTAGCGACAAGTTGAAGCCAGAAGCAAGTCCTTCGACATGAATGATTCTCAACAGCACGAAAGAAGACATCGAATTGTCTCCAGTGATGCCAACTATCCATTTCTGAGACAAATGTCAGATCGCGTCATCGAGACCGAAAGCTCGCGCCAACGCCTGGGGGCGTCCCAGGCAAGGCAGGCGGACAGTTACGAGGTCGGTGTAGCGTGACGGCCCGACTTGCGAGCACCGCGCGTGGTGATCCGACAACCGACGCGCAAGGCCGGATCGAGGCCCGGGTGTCTGGGACCCAGGCACTCGACCGTGCGGTGTTGCGCCCCGGCGTGAGCGCCGAATGGCGCGGCCTCCGCTACCGCGCGATCGTGCCGAGGCTGGTCCCTCGACCATCCTCAGACGGAGCGACCCCTCAGCGGTTCTTGGCGGCTTCGGCCACGCGGGCGGCGCGCAGCATGTTCTCGACCGAGTGGTTGCCCTCGTGGCAGGCGTACTCGTAGATCTGATACTGGTCGTCGCGCTCGAGCGGAATCGCGAGGGTCCACGGACGCGTGTACTTCTTTGGATCGTCGATCGTCACCTGGTAGTGAATGGTGTTCGCGCCTACCCTGGTAAACCGTTCCACCACGTGCAGCGCGTCGCTCTGGAGGACGCCGCGGATGCGGCCGGAGGCCGCGTTGGTCGCGATCCAGCCCCTGCCGTCGAAGTTCGTTACGTCCACGACGAGCGTGTCGCCTTCCCAGTGACCCACTGAATCGCCGTCGATGGAACGCAGGTGGGCAGCGCGGTGCTTGCGTCCATCGGTCGGGATGATTCGTGCGGCATGAATCATCTCGTGATGAATCAACACGTAGCCGGGTCCCTGGAGGATCTGGTAGCCGTTGTTGTAGCCCGCCGGAAAAAGGCCCCCGGGAACCCCGCGCGAAATGCAGCGGTCCCACGGGCTCATGAAATCGACGGAATCGGTTTCTCGCGCGATGTACTCGTCGTGCTGTTTGATGGTTTCCGGCCGAAGCGGTACGCGGCCATCCGGTGGATCCACGACGAGCGACGACTGGAGTGTGGAGACGACTTTGGTTCCCGAGTCGAACCACGCCTGGTTATAGCTGCCGACGTCACCGGAGCGCGCTGGCGCGTCGTCGGCGGTGTCGCGCTGACCAGCCGCGCGCGCTTCGAGCGCCGCAGCCTCGGCTGGGGAGAGGAACGGCTTGTTCGCCAGGTCCGTGGGTCGCTCGAACGGCGTGATCGTTTCGTTGGTCCAGGTGCCCTGAAGGTCGGGGTCGCCCCAGGCCGTGCGGACCTGCGTCCACG
>JBEBGB010000122.1:0-11446 GCA_040081675.1 Vicinamibacterales bacterium | reverse complement strand
CTCGCTGCGGCGCTCATTCATCGCGCCGACAAGGTCATGTACGAAGCCAAGGGCGAGCGCGCGCACCACATCTATCTTCAGCGTGTCCGCCTGCACGACGGCGAACTGCTCGATGTGGCAGACACCACGAGCGACGTCCCCTCTCACCGCGACGTCCCGTCGCACTGACACGTCCTCGTCCCGCGTGTTACACTGGCGGGTCACCGCACGGTGGATATAGCTCAATTGGTTAGAGCGCCGGTCTGTGGCACCGGAGGTTGCGGGTTCAATTCCCGTTATCCACCCCACAATCCCCCCGCCTAAAAAAACTCGTTCTTCGTTGGTGGTCCTTGGTCCGTCCTTGGTCCTTGGTCGCGCGAGATCGATTGGACAGGCGCGCCAGCGCGTCCATGTGAGACGGCATTGCGGTTTGCGCGGCGAGTGTGCACACTCTCGGCGGACGCGTGGAGCGTCCGGTGGAGGAAACCGTGAAACATCTGCTGTCGCGCGCGCTCGTCGCTGCTGTCCTCGGAAGTTGTGCCCTTGGCGTGATCCAGGCTCAGAATCCTTCGACGCAGGGCAATCCGTCCGGAACACCGTCGGCCCAACCGGCGGCGCCCAACGCCGATCCCTACTTCAACAACGCCGCGGCGGGCGCCAGCACGTTTCCGCTGGCCGCACCGGCAGGCGCCGACAGCAAGGCGGTCACGACGGCACCAACCGGCGCCGTGAACCAGGGGACCTTCAACCCTTCGAGCTGGAAGTACGGCCCGGCGTTCAATCCTCCACCCAATACGAAGATCTGGAATCCGGTGAAGCTGAAGATGCAGCAAGGCGGCAAGGTAACGGGCGGCACGGTGTTCGGCGCGACCGATCCCCAGACCTACTGCGCCATGGCGAACGCCGGCTACGACTTCATCTGGACCGAGATGCAGCACGACTCCAAGGACTGGGGCACGGTTGCCCGCATGTGGGCGACATGTCCACATGCCAAGGCAGTGCCCGGCGTGCGAGTGGCCTACACCGACGAGCGCGAGATTCAACACGCGCTCGATGCCGGCGCGCTCGTGCTCGTGGTACCGACCGTCGATACCGTGGAGGAAGCCATCGAAGCACGCAACTGGGCCTACTTCCCGCCGCTTGGTCGGCGCAGCGCCGGTGGTGGCCAGGCGTTCGATGCCGCTGTGTGGGGCGGCGTCCCCGGCGGCTATCGCAACACGATCAACGACAACATCGTGTTGGTGCTGATGATCGAGACGCTCGAAGGACTGAAGAACGCGGACGGCATCGCCAAGGTGCCCGGTGTCAGCGCGGTCTTCGCGGCCAGCGGCGACCTGGGCAACTTCTCCGGGTACCGGCAAGGGACACCCGACTACGAGCGCGCCATCAACATCGTGCACGACGCCGCGATCAAAGCCGGCGTGAAGCTGTGTGGACCCTTTGCGTGGCGTGACCGCGCGGACTTCACGTGCTTCCAGAACGCCAGCGAAACGGCTGCCATCTCGCGTGGCGCGACTGCGGAACTGGGCAACCTCGCCAACACGCAGCCAGTACCCGAGGCCGGACCGTACGCGAAGAAGTAACGCGAGACACACCTGAAGAAGGTGTCGCCCTCGTCGGTGACAGATTTGGCCTGTCACCGACGAAGTGGGCTCGTTGACGCGCACGGACGGGCACCTGTTTCGTTCGCTCACTTCCATCTTTGTAATTCGCAGCCGAGCGCACGGCGATCGAGTCGTCGCCCTTGCGTAGATTGCGTCTCGCGAGCGCGCAGTTCTTGCGATCGCTCGGCCCGCCAGAACCACGCGTTCAACTGATTCACACGCGATCGCACGATCCCGCACACACAGTCGAGGTTGGCGCTGCCTTTGCTCGATTACCTCTCAGGTATCCCCCCAAGTGTGCCTGTCTATCTGTCCGGTCATCGACCGCGGCGGTGAAGTCGCGTGAAGCAACTGACACCGGCCGCGCGTGTGTATGTTGTCGCGATCATCGCGATCGCGGTGGCCACGCTCTGCAGTCGCGTGCCGTCGATGCACTTCGCACAACCTGGGCTCTTCGCCGCGCTCCTGCTCTTGTCGTCGGCGAGCGCCGCCATGAAGATCACGCTGCCGCTCACGACCAACGTCTCGACCATGTCGGTGTCGTATGCGGTCGACTTCACCTCGCTGCTGCTGCTTGGCGTCGATCAAACCTTGCTCGTGGCCGCGGCAAGCGCGCTCAGTCAGTGCGTGCTGAACAATCGCAGCAATCAACCGCTGCATCGAACGCTGTTCAGCATGGCGACCTTGGTTGTCACCGTTGCCGGAGCCGGCTACGCGTTCACGCTGCTCTCAGCTCCAGGGCCGGACCCGGTGACAGCCGTGGCAAGACCGCTCGTGGGCGCGGCCACGGTCTACTTCCTCTTGAATACGGGGCTCATCGCGGTCGCGATCGCGCTGGCGTCACGGCAGCCGATCTTCAGCATCTGGCAGACGAACTTCCTGTGGAGTGCGCCAAGCTACTTCGTTGGCGCTGGGGCCGCAGCGCTGAGCGCGTGGGGCATTCGACACGTCGGCTTCTGGCTCGCACCGCTCACCTTTGCGCCCATCTATCTGACGTACCGAACGTACCGGATCTACCTTGGACGACTCGAAGCGCAGCAACACGTGCAGGAAACCTCAGACCTGCACCTCGCGACGCTCGAGGCTCTCGCGGCCGCGATCGATGCCAAAGATCAAATGACGCGCACGCACATTCGTCGCGTCCAGGCATTCGCAGGTGCGCTGGCAGACGCCGTCGGGCTGTCGACCGGCGAAGTCCAGGCCGTGCGAACCGCCGCCCTGCTGCACGACATCGGGAAGCTGGCGATTCCGGCGCACATTCTGTCGAAGCCAGGTCCGTTGACGCCAGAGGAGTTCTCGAAGGTCCGTATCCATCCACAGATCGGCGCAGAGATCATTGCGTCAGTCCCGTTCCCGTATCCGGTGGCGCCCATCATCCTCAGTCATCACGAGCGATGGGACGGCACGGGGTACCCACAGGCGCTCAAAGGTGAGGCGATTCCGATTGGCGCGCGCATCCTGAGCGTGGTCGACTACTTTGACGTCATCACCTCGGAGCGGCCCTATCACGTGGCCATGCCTCTCGACAGTGCGCTGGCGCAGTTGAAGCACGAGGCCGGGCGTGCGCTCGACCCCACGCTGGTCGCCACCTTCATCGCACAACTGCCGGAGCTGCAGGCCAGGTTCGACGCGTCGAAGCACTCGACGCCCAGACGGCTGACGCGCGACGCGGCTTCCGGTGCTGAGCGCGCATCCGGAGATCTCGACGCATTCGAAAACATCGCGCTGGCTCACCAGGAGATCTACACGCTCTATGAAATCGCGCAGACGATGGGCACGAGCCTGAGCGTGTCGGACACCATGACGGTCGTCTCTTCGAAGCTGGCGTCGATCATCCCGTGGTCTGGCTGTGCGTTGTTCGTGCAAGAACCCGACGCCGATGAAGTGCGGTGCCGCTTCGCGGTCGGCCTGGACGTGGCCCAGTTGTTCGACGCGCGGATCAGTGTCGGCAGTGGGCTATCAGGCTGGGTGGCCCAGCATCGGCGCACGCTGGTCAACGCCAGCCCGCGGATCGAGTTCGAGGCGGCAGGCATCGAGACCAGCATCTCGGTCCATTCGGCCATCGTGTGCCCGCTGCAACTGTCCGACCGGTTCATCGGATCGCTCGCGCTCTTCCACACCGAGGTCGACCGCTACACCGACGACCATCGTCGGCTGCTGGTGCGTGTCGCGGAGCAGACCGCGGCAGTCGTCAGCAATTCGATCGTATTCGAACAGACGCAGGAAGAGTCGCTCACCGACCCGCTCACCGGTCTGGCGAACCGCCGCTCGATGATGATGCGCCTGGCGACAGAGATCAGCCGCGCCGAGCGTCTGCGGTCGGAACTGGCCGTCATCATTCTGGACGTTGACGGGTTCAAGCAGATCAACGACACGTATGGGCACCCGATTGGCGACCAGGTACTCCGGGAGATCTCGCACGCGCTCCTCGACTGCCTGCGTCCCTACGATACGTGCGTTCGATTCGCGGGCGACGAGTTCATCGTGCTGCTCGCCAACTGTCCGCCGGACATGGCGGAGCTGAAACGACAGGAACTTCAGCTGCGCATCGAAGGGGTCGCGCTCCAGGTCGGCCACGTCACCGTGCACATCGGCGCGAGCGCGGGCGTGGCGGTCTATCCGCACGACGGCATGACCTACGAGACGCTGCTGACGGCCGCGGACCAGCGCATGTACGCAGACAAGGCCGTGCGACGCACACACACGAACGCCCGAGTGCGGTCGGTCGTGCGCGAGCGCGAGCCAGCGCACAGCGGGCCGGACGGGTCGGCAGGCGCGCCCGTCGCGGTCAGCAGGCAGCGCGAACCCATCACAATCGCTCGCGACTGAACGCAAGCCGCTCGCCCGTTGCGTGAGGCGATGGGCTTTGGGCTATGGGCTATGGGCATTGCCTTCGGTCACACCTGTGCTTCGCTCGTCTCTTCGGATCACGCGTGCCGCCGCGCCTGCGCGCACCGACGGGCTTTTGCGTGGTCTGCCTACCGCCTACCGCCCACAACCCGGCCCAGGCCCGGAGGGCTGGAGGGCTGGAGGGCTGGAGGGCTGGAGGCCCATTAGAATGGTTCCGTGGCTGAATCACCCAAGGAACCCGAGGTCAAGGTCGTCGACCGGCGCTGGTGGGCGCGTGGCAATTCAGACGACTCGAGCGAAGAGACGAGCGAGCGCAAGCCCACGATCGTCGATGATCTCGAACGGCAAGTCACCGAGCTGCAGGAGCAGCTCGTGGCGGTGCGCGGCGAGTACCGGCGAGCAGCCGACGAGTTCGACCAGGCACGGGCGCGGATTCGCCGCGACATCGGGCGTGAGGTCGAGCGCGGACGCCGCGCCGTGCTCGCGGACATGCTGGAAGTGCTCGACAATCTCGACCGCGCCATTGCGGCGGCGCGCCGCTCGAACGCCACCGACACGTCCGGGACACTGCTCCGGGGCGTCGAGCTGGTGCACGACCAGTTCCTCGCGCGGCTTCATGCACTCGGCGTCGCGCGCCTCGTGGCGGTCGGCAAGCCTTTCGATCCGACGCAACACGAAGCGGTGTCCATGGTGCCTGTGGACGATCCGGCGCAGGACGGGTTGGTCGTCGCTGTCTCGAAGGAAGGCTACGTCATCGGCGAGGAGCTGCTGCGCCCTGCAAGCGTGGCTGTCGGCGCGCATGGCTGACATGCCCGACATCGTCGAACGGCGGCAGCGCTATATCGAGCGCCAGATCGCACTCAATCGTGGCGACGTGAACGTGCGCTTCCGCGGCCAGTCGCCGCAAGGCAAGGGAGCAGCCAATCGACACGGCATGCCCAAGCTGCCCGTTGGTCAGCACGAAGTGAGGAACTGGCCCGTCCTCGATCTCGGAGAGCTTCCCGATATCGACCCGCAGTCGTGGACGCTGAAGGTCGGTGGCCTTGTCGCGAATCCCTTCACGTTAACCTGGGACCAGCTCCTTGAGCTGCCGCAGGTAGATGATGTGAGCGACTTCCACTGCGTGACAACCTGGAGCCGGTACGACAATCATTGGCGTGGTGTCCGCTTCAAGACGCTCGCGGAACTCGCTGTGCCCACCGACGCCGCAAAGTTCGTGCTCTGCACCGGCTACGACCAGCTGCCAGGCAGCGACGTCTCCTATACGACGAACGTGCCACTCGAACGCGCGGTGGAAGACGACGTCCTGCTGGTTCACACGTGGGAAGGAAAACCGCTGCCGCCCGAACACGGCGGGCCGTTGCGGATGATCACGCCGAAGCTGTACGCGTGGAAGGGAACCAAGTGGATCCGTTCGATCGAGTTTCTCGAGCACGATCGGCGTGGCTTCTGGGAAGTGCGCGGCTACTCGAATTCGGCTGAACCGTGGTTCAACGACCGCTATTCGACGCCTGAGTAGACTGAGCGCGACATCACTCGAGTCTCGCGAAGCGAGGAACCTTACGTCGCTGTCGGCTCCGCTACCGCGCCGCGGGAAACGACTCCTCGGACACCTGTCGGTGAGATTGCTTCGAGCACCGGGGGACGGAAGCGTCCGTCCCCCGGCGCGGACCTGAGTCCTTCGGAGTCGTTTCCGCCTTTCGTGTGTGACGCGGCGCTCTACGGCCCGCCATCGACGCAAGGTTCCCCGCGGGTCCCCTGCCCTCGACGCACAACGGACCCAATCGCCTTGCTTCACAAACTGGCCGAACACGAGCACGCTCGATAGCATCCGCGCGGGCGCGACACAGAGACGAGTTGAGTCCCGAAACCCGTTCTCGACACAGGTTAGTACTCGAAGCGTTCCCCCGCGTCACGGCAGCCGAGTCGCGCGGATCAGGTCCCACCATCACGTTGAGTGCCGCGGCCAAGTCGGCCACGTGTCTGGCCGTGGGCCCAACGGTGTCTCGGGATAGCGCCAAGGGCACAATCCCGCCGCGGCCTGTCAGACCAAAGGTCGGCTTGAGTCCGATGATGCCATTGACCGCCGCAGGGCCTCGGATCGAACCGCCGGTGTCGGTTCCCAGCGCGGAGACCGCAAGGCCTGCGCCATTGCCGCCACTCGACCCGGCCGGCGTCCGGTCAAGCGCGTGAGGATTGTGGATCTGCCCGCCGAGCGTCGAAATCGCCGGCCCACTGGCGAATTCGCTCATGTTGGTCATGCCGAGAATCACGCAGCCGGCCGCTCGGAGCCGGCGGGTTTGTTCAGAGTCCTGGCTGGGCGTGGAGTCGCGCAGCGCGTAGAAACCAGCGTCGTCGTCGCCTAGATGCGCGAGCAGTCTTCTTCAAATTGACGGACGTGACTCCCGCCCCAGGGCGACGATCCAGCTGGCGGCTTCCCTCGAGAGTCCTGTCGATCGTCGCGCCGAGGTCGAACCCGGGAGACACGACCCAGTCTCCGACGCGAGGGACCTTGCGTCGATGGCGGGCCGTGGAGCGCCGCGTCGCACACGAAAGACGGAAACGACTCCGCAGGCTTCAGGCCCGCGCTGTGGGACGGACGCTTCCGTCCCACGGCGCACGGCGCAGTCTCGCCGACAAGTCGCCGAGGAGTCGTTTCCCGCGGCGCGGTAGCGGAGCCGACAGCGACTCAAGGTTCCTCGCGGCTGCCCGGCGGCGCGGTACCGGAGCGTCAGCGCCGTCAGTAGCCTTGGGTCGATGGTGGGACGTGGAGTGCCCTCGTCGATGCGAGACCCGCCCCCTTCTCTACTTCCGGTCGAAGCGATAGCCCAGAGGCAGGCCGAACTGCGCGATTCGGCTTGGCTCTGCGTTTGCACCGTCGTCATTCGCCCCTCGCTATACTGGAAACTGTCGCCTGAACGCCCCGACGCCACGCGAGGTCGGCTTTGCGCGATGAACTGAGGAACGACATGGCCAAGAAGACGACACGACCGACCACGATAGCCGATGCCCCTGCCCCAGCAAAGCCGCGAACACGTGCGAAATCTTCCACAGCGAAACCCCGCAAGGCGACCGCTTCCGACGAGACCGTCGCCAGCGTAGCCGTGGAAGCGACAGAACTGTCGGTTATCATCCAGCGTGAACCCACCGACGAGGAGGTCCGCGAACGCGCCTATCACCGGTACCTCGAACGTCGCGGCACGCACGGATCGGAGTTCGACGATTGGCTCGAAGCCAGACGAGACCTGCTCAAAGGGCGATAGCCCGGCGTGCCCGACCGGGCTGACCCTCGTCGGGAAAACGACTCGCGTCGGACCAGATTCGATCGCACAATCCGTACGCGCCTGACGACATGTTTCGCCCAACCGCACGTCGACCCCTGCCCATGCTGGCGCCAATGCTTGCGACGCTCGCCGAGGCGCCGCTCGTTGATGCGGCGCTCGTGTACGAGCCGAAGTACGACGGCATTCGAACGATCGTCGAAGTGGCTGCCGGTGGCCGCGACGTGCGTCTTTGGTCGAGGCTTGGCAACCAGAAGACGGACCAGTTTCCCGAAATCGCCGCGGCCCTCGCGAAATGGGCGCGACGTCGGACGGAACCACTCGTCCTCGACGGCGAGATCGTGGCGCTCGACGCGAAGGGCGAGCCCGCGGGCTTTCAGCAGCTGCAGGGGCGCCTGCAGGTGCGGGATCCCGTCGCGGACGAGGACGGCACGGCGCTGATCCTGTTCGACGTGTTGCGCGTCGGAAGTCTGGATCTGCGTGATCAACCTCTCAGCGTACGCCGCGAGGCTCTCGAGTCGTTGATGGCGCGAACGCGCTCTCCGCGTCTGCGTGTGAGCGAGCAGGTGCGTGGCGATGGCCGCGCGCTCTACGAGCGGGCGCTCGCCAACGGTTGGGAAGGGCTCATCGCGAAGCACGCCGCGTCAAAGTACCGCTCCGGTAAGAGGTCGGCAGACTGGCGCAAGCAGAAGATTCTCCACGAGCAAGAGTTCGTCATTGCCGGGTGGACTGCACCGAACAACTCGCGCACCCATTTCGGGGCCCTGCTGCTCGGCGTCTACGAAGGCGACGCCCTGGTCTATGCGGGCAACGTCGGCACCGGATTCGACGAGCACGAGCTCGCCCGTGTCATGTCCAAGATGAAGCCGCTCGAAGTGCGTGAATCCGCGCTCGCCAACCCGCCGAAGTCGAGCGAACGCCCACACTGGGTACGGCCCCAGCTTGTGGCGCAGATCAAGTTCACCGAGTGGACTGAAGACCATCACCTGCGGCATCCGGTCTATCTCGGGCTGCGCGACGACAAGCGCGCACGAGATGTCGTGCGCGAGCAGAGCACCCGGCTTCATGGGTCGGCGACCAGTCGGCTCGGCATGAAGCCCACCGCTGCGACAAGCAGCAGAGTTCGTCGTAGAACGGAGCGCACAGCGCCGACGGCTGCGAACACGCACGTTGGCACATACGAAGTGTCACGCGAAACAACCGACCTCGTCGGTCAGCTTCGCGCGCTCGAGGACGCGCGTAAAGACGGCACCATCGAGCTTCCAGGCGGCGGCACGCTGGCCGTGACCAACTTGCACAAGATGTTCTGGCCGAAGTTGTCCATCTCGAAGGGCGATCTCTTTCGCTATTACGCGCAGGTGGCGCCGGTCATTCTGCCGGTCCTGGCCGATCGCCCCCTGGTCATGAAGCGCTTCCCCAACGGCATCGACGCCGCGCCGTTCTATCAGCATCGCGCGCCTGCCGTCCCAGCCGGGGTGCGCGTGGAAACCGTCGCAGCAACTGACGGCCGACCACAGCTCATTGGCGGCGACCTGAAGACACTGCTCTACACCTGCCAGCTTGCCGCGATTTCGCAGGACCCCTGGTTCTCGCGCGTGCAGTCACCGGGCGAGGCAGACCTGGTCGCGCTCGATCTCGACCCCGCGGACGACGTGTCCTTCGAGCAGGTGCTGGACGTCGCGCGTTGGATTCGCGACGAACTCCACACACTCGGCGTCCAGGCTTGGCCAAAGACTTCAGGGGCCAGTGGTCTGCACATCTTCATTCCGCTCGCGCCACACACGCCTATTGAAGCCGGCCTCCTCTTCTGCCAGCTCGTGGCGACGCTGGTCTCGGAGAGGCACCCAAAGGTCGCCACCGTCGAGCGCGCAGTGCGAGCGCGAGGGCCACGCGTGTACGTGGACTACCTGCAGAACATCGAAGGCAAGACGCTGGCGTCGGCCTACAGTGCGCGTGCGAGCGAGTACGCCGGCGTCTCCACGCCACTGACCTGGAAGGAAGTGGACCGCGGCGTCCGACGCGAAGACTTCACCATTCGTACCGTGCCCGATCGGCTCGCAGCGATTGGTGATCTCTGGGCAGGCATACACTCGACACCCGGCGTCGACCTTCGCCGGATCGCTGACGCGTAAGGAGTGGCTACTTCAGCACATCCTTCACGCTGTCCTTGAGCGCTGCCGGAACCTTGCTTTCAGGGACGTCGATGGTCTGCGCTCCCGCAGCCGTCTGGCGGGTAATGCGATAGCGAAAACCATCGGGCATGGACGACTCCGCGCCGCCCTTTCTGTCAAATAGCGCGTCCACAGCGGCACGGTCCGCGGGAGACAGCGCCGACAACGCCATCTCTCCGCGGCTTTGCACATGCGAACCAGGCAGGCCAAAGCCGGCGAAGCCACCCGTGCGTTCGATGTGAATTCGACCCATCAGGCACCGCCAGTCAGAGACCGATTTGCTGCCATCCTCGGTTGACGGCTGCAGCCACGGCAGGAGTGGTGCTGAATAACTGTGCGGCAACCTGACGCGTGCGATTCGCGAAGGTCCTCATTCTCATGTTCGGACTCGGACCAAATCCCGTCATCGACCGGTACCAGACCTTGCCGATGGTCTCCCAGCTCTTGCCGCCAATCGTTTTGCAGGCTGTGGTGAACGCCAGATTGGGCGGCCCGCTGCTTTCATGTGGATCCATCCCTGGCCTGATTTGCGAATACCTCGTTGGCTGCGGCGCGAGGCAATGCCTCGCCGCCGGACTGGCCATGTCACGCAGGCAGGTGAATCCCCTGGCCTTCGCCGCCGGCCCCATGATGTCTGCGCCGATCAGCCAGTCGGCGTGAGCGGCGTCCTGATTGGCCTCCCACTGCCTGAACATCGAGCCGAAGCAGTCGGACATGCTCTCGTTCAGACCGCCGGCTTCGTTGGCATACGCGAGCTGCAGCGTATGCTGCGTGACGCCGTGGGTCAGTTCGTGACCGATCACGTCGTTCCCCATCGTGAAGTCGACGAAGATGGACGCGTCGCCATCGCCGTAGATCATCTGAGAGCCGTTCCAGAATGCGTTGTTGTATCGCACGCCGAAATGAACGGACGACATCAAGGTCATGCCGGCGTTGTCGATCGAATTGCGACCAAAGGCCTTCTGGTAGAAGTCGGCGACGCCAGTCGTTTCCTTGAAGGTTCGCTTGGCCGTGGGGTCACTCGACGCGCCCGGGTTTGCGACTGGCGTGCCCGGCAGCGTTTGCGACGTCTTGCAGTCGAACACGGTGATGAGCGGCGCGGCGGCGAGCTGAACCGTCGGAGCGATGGCCTGCGTCGCGATGGTCAGCTTGCGCGCCTGTTCGCGCAGCTTGCGCAGCTCGATGCCGATCGCGATCGTATCTCTGGATGCCAGACGCGCTTCTTCCGAGAGCTTCTTGTCCTTCGCGAGCTTCTCGAGCACACGCGTGGGAATGATGAAACAGGTACAAGCCATTGCAGTGTCCTCCCCTGGCCAAACGTTGGCATTGCGTGAAGGTTGCGCGACACCTGACCGAACTCGTGCACTCCATCAGCCTGGCGGGCGCGGCGTCGGAGCGCTCATTCTCTGCACACAACTGCGCGATTACAAGAGCCAAGCTGCAGCCTTGTGAGGAAATTACGAATGGCATGGCCTGACCGACCAGATGAACTCACAACGCCCGCAGAGCAACCTTGCACGAGCCGACTCACAAAACTGGTGTAGCTTAGACAGCCATGACT
>JBEBGB010000663.1:0-3047 GCA_040081675.1 Vicinamibacterales bacterium | reverse complement strand
AAGCGGCGCAGTGCGAAGGACCGCGCGCGCTGGGTCGACGCCAAAGGCGCGCTAGCGAAAGGGACTGGACATGAGGAAGCCGTCTGCAGCCATCGTTGCCATCGGATGTGCGGCGCTGGTCGGGGTCGCCGGAACCCGCGCACTCTCCGCGGTCGGCGACGATGGGTCGAAGATGTTGACGCTGGACCACTATGTCCGTGTCACGTCGAAAGTGGCGTCGATCGCCGGACAGCAGTCGACTGTCTACGTTCGCGAGAAGGTGCAGGCGGGCAATGCGCTTCGCGGTGCCACGCCGCCCGACAAGGTGGTGGTGTTCATTCACGGTGCGGGAACGCCGGCCGAAGTGGCCTTCGATGTGCCGTACCAGGACTACAGCTGGATGGAGTATCTGGCCGAGGCCGGGTTCGACACCTTCGCGATGGATGTCACCGGCATCGGACGCTCGACGCGGCCGTGGCCGATGAACGACCCGTGCAACCTCACTCCGCAGCAGCAGGCCTCGCTCATTCCGACGCTCATCCCTGCACCCTGCCAGCCTGGCTACCCGAAGACGATCACGACCATCGCCAACGATTGGGACGACATCGACGCCGTCGTGAACTACGTGAGGGCGCTTCGGCATGTTGACAAGGTGAGCACCGTGGCCTGGTCGCTCGGTGGGCCGCGGTCGGGCGGATACGCCGCGCTGCATCCAGAGAAGATCAATCGCCAGGTGATGCTCGCGCCCGCCTACAATCCGCAGGGTCCGGCCGGGCCACCCACCGCACCCGCCGCGAACGTCGTCCCCTTCAACACGCAGTCGCTGGCCGACTTCAACGCGGGTTGGGCGCGCCAGACCGCGTGTCCGGACCAGTGGACCGAAGAGGCGCACGACGCCGTGTGGTCCGAGATGCTCGCGTCCGACCCCGTCGGCGCCACGTGGGGCACCGGTGTTCGTCGCGCGCCGAGCACGCCGACGTGGGGATGGAACCAGGCGGTGGTGGCCAAGACGCAGATTCCGCTGTTGATGGTGGCCGGCATTCACGACGCCCAGGTTCCGCCAGAGCGCGTGCGCCAGCTCTACACGGACCACGGGGCGAAGGACAAGGTGTTCATCGACCTTGGCTGTTCGTCACACAACGCGATGTGGGAGAAGAACCACATGATCCTGTTCAAGGCGACCCTCGAATGGCTCACGGCGGGCAGCGTGAACGGGCAGAAGACCGGCATGCTGAAGCTCGGATATTAAGAGCTGGTTGCAATATGACCGAAAGCTCTACCACGGAGGACACAGCCCAGAACCGAGAACACGGAGAATACGAGCAAAATGAGCCTGTGTCTTTCGTTCGTCTCCGTGACCTCAGTGGTAGTGCTCTATTGAAACGCGATCTACGGACAATGCGATTTTGGACATAGCCTCGTTGTAACCCCGACACGTCTGCGGCGTCCAAGAAGCGAGAACCATATGCTGATCAAGAAACCGGCCGATATTCGCAGCTCGGAAATCACCGACCAGAAGCTCTACCTGCGCAGGCGCGAATTCCTGCAAGCCGCAGCAGGCGTCGCCGTCGCTGCTGCCGGCGCGGCATCGGTGTCGGAGACGTTGTTCGCGGCGGGGCAGGCCGCTCCGCATGGTCGCAAGATTGACGCGAAGAAGAGTCCGCTCAGCCTCGCCTCCGAGCAGGAGAAGGCGAACAGCTGGGAGCAGATCACCTCGTACAACAACTTCTACGAGTTCGGCACGGACAAGGACTCGCCCTCGCTCACGGCCGGACGGCTCAAGACCGAGCCGTGGAACGTGCAGATCGAAGGCGAGTGCGTCAAGAAGGGCAACTACTCGCTCGACGACATCCTGAAAGGGACGGCGCTCGAGGAGCGCATCTATCGTCACCGCTGCGTCGAGGCGTGGTCCATGGTTATTCCGTGGGTGGGCTTCCCAATCTCGGAGTTGATCAAGAAGGCCGAGCCGACAGCCAAGGCGAAGTTCATGGAGTTCACCACGCTGGCCGACTACGGACAGATGCCGGGCATTCGTCAGCCCGTGCTGCAGTGGCCCTACGTCGAGGGGCTGCGCATGGACGAGGCGATGCATCCGCTGGCGATTCTGGCAGTCGGGTTGTACGGCGAAGTGCTGCCGAAGCAGAACGGCGCACCGCTGCGGCTGGTGGTGCCGTGGAAGTACGGGTTCAAGGGTGCGAAGTCAATCGTGCGCATTCGTTTCACCGAGCGGCAGCCTTTGAACAGCTGGCAGATCTCGGCGTCGAACGAGTACGGGTTCTACTCGAACGTGAATCCGACCGTGGATCACCCGCGCTGGAGCCAGGCGAGCGAGCGCCGGATTGGTGAGTTCTTCAAACGAAAGACGCTCATGTTCAACGGCTACGCCGATCAGGTGCAGGGCCTCTACGCGGGCATGGATCTGAAGAAGCAATTCTGACGGTCAGGACGGTCTGGACGGCCAGGCCACGGCAGGCGGGGCGGGCAGGTAGGAATACGAAGAGCACTACCACGGAGAACACGGACACAAACGGGAGGACACGGGTTCTCAACCGTGAGACCCGGGCAGGCGAGGCTGGCTGGGCCGGGCGGGGCTGGTCAGGACGAGCGGTGTGGTGCCCGAGACGAACTTTTCAGTGTGAGCGTCAGCTCCACGCCCATAGCACATCGCCTAGCGCCCATAGCCTTCCTGTCCTTTCGTTCCGTGACCTCTGTCTGTTCTCTGTGGTCCTCCGTGGTAGGGCTCTTTGTAAGCGAGGTAGTCGCAATTCGATGAGTGGAAAGGCTGTCTGACCCGTGACGTCCCTGCAGGTGCAGCGCTTCATCGTCAAGCCGGTTGTGTTCGTGGCGGCACTGGGGCCCCTGGCGTGGCTCATTTGGGCCGGGTTGACTGGGCACCTCAGCGCCAATCCCCTCAGCGACCTCACGAACGAAACCGGGTTGTGGGCGCTTCGGTTTCTCTGCATCTCGCTGGCGGTCACCCCGCTCCGACGTCTGACTGGCTGGAACGCGCTCATCAAGTTCCGCCGGATGATGGGGCTCTACGCGTTCTTCTACGGCTCGCTGCACTT
>JBEBGB010000121.1:0-11470 GCA_040081675.1 Vicinamibacterales bacterium | reverse complement strand
GACGGCGCTCTCCGGTCCGCCAGCATCAGCAAGCGGGATGTTTCACTCGCCGACATCAAGTAGGCGCGGGGCACGCCAGCCTGACTCTGGGCGATGGGCTATCAAAGGGCGCTACCACGGAGGACACGGCACAGAGACACGGAGAGCACGGCTCCTCCATGGAATCACCCACCTGCCAGGGATGCCTCGCCACGCGAAAGCCCGGAGCCTGGAGCCCGAAGCCCATTTCGGTCCAATCGCCCAATCCTGCGGTTCAGTTGATATCATTAGAAGCTTATGGAATCCGTCACGCTGACGATCGACGACCGTCAGGTCACAGTCGACAAGGGTAAGACCGTCCTCCAGGCTGCCATCCAGGCTGGCATCTCGGTCCCGTACTACTGTTACCACCCCGGAATCGGCATCGATGGCTCGTGCCGCGTCTGCATCGTCAAGGTGGAGAAGATGCCGAAGCTGCAGACGTCGTGCTCGACGATCGCGGCCGAGGGAATGGTGGTGTCCACTCGCACCGAGGACGTGATCGCGGCGCGGTCTGGCGTGTTCGAGCTGCTGCTCGTCAACCATCCGCTCGATTGCCCGGTGTGTGACAAGGGCGGCGAGTGTCCGCTGCAGGACTACTCGTATACGTTCGGCCCGGATCAGAGCCGCATGGAATTCTCGCGCCGCGTGTTCGACGGCGAGGGCGTGCGCGGCGACGTCGACTTCGGACCGACGCTCATGCTCAATCGTCAGCGCTGCATCATGTGCACGCGCTGCGTCCGCTTCATGAGCGAGGTCGAGGGCGACGCGCAGATCGGCGTGATCGACCGGGGCAATGGCAGCCAGATCGGCACGTTCCGCGACGAGGGCGTGCATTCGCTCATTTCGGGCAACCTCATGGACGTGTGCCCGGTGGGCGCCATCACGACCAGGGACTATCGGTTCAAGTCGCGTCCGTGGGACAACCCGAACGTCGTCGACACCATCTGCACGCAGTGCTCGAAGGGCTGCAACACGAACGCGTGGCTCAAGGCAAAGCCCGAGTGGGCCAAGGGCTCTCGGCTCATTCGATTCACGCCGCGCTTCAACCAGGACGTCAACAGCTACTGGATGTGCGACATCGGACGTTTCGACTACCACTGGATTGAAAGCGATCAGCGTCTGACCAAGCCGCTCATGCGCGACGCGAGCGGCCAGCAACAGGCCGCGTCCTGGCGCGATGTGCTCAGCAAGGTTGGCACGCGTCTGTCTGCCGCGGGCACGTCCGGCGCGGGCGATGTACGCGTCCTGCTGTCTGCCCACGCATCGCACGAAGAACTTTTCCTCTTCCGTCGGCTGACAGAAGAACTCTTCGGTGCCGATGGCTCGAAGTCGGTGACCCTCAGCTGGCGAACCACCCACAAGCAACAGCCCGCCGCCACGACCTTCAAGGTGTCGTCGGTCGATGCGCCCAACGTCAACGGTGGTCGTGTGTTCGGCTTTGTGTCCGGCGCCGTCGGCGATCCGCAGGGTGCGGCGGACGTCTCGTCGCTGCGCGCTGCGGTCGAGGCCGGTAAAGTTGCGGCGCTGTATGTGTTCGACGGCGGACCGGAGGGCACCATCGGCGACATGAGCTGGGTGGTCGAGGCCCGGCAATCCGGCAAGCTGCCGCTGCTGATTGTTCACGGCATCCTGGCGAGCGACCTCACACGCGCGGCAGACTTCGTGCTGCCGGGTGCATCCTTCGTCGAGAAAGACGCGTCCTACACCAACGACAGGGGAATGCTGCAAGTCACATCGCAGTCGATGAAGGCCCCAGGCGACGCACTGGAAGACTGGCAGGTCATCGTCAATCTGGCAGCGGCCCTTGGCGTGAAGTTCGACTACACCTCGAGCGCGCAAGTCCGTGAGGACATTTCGGCGCGCTTCAGTGCAGTCGACGCGCTGCAGGGTGTGTCCGGATTGAGCTTCTCGAGGCCCATGTCAGCCAGTTCGTGGCTCGAAGCGTCCAATCCTTCTGAACGGTGGAAGTGGGAGTTCCTGTACCAGGATCTGCCGCCCCTGAAGGGGTCGGTCGACGTTTCGTCGCTGCCGCCGGCACCGCAGAGCATCATCCGACTGAGCGAAGTGAAGTAAGTCGCGCCTTGTGTGGCCGCAGCTCGCGATGAGTCGCGAGGCGCCACTCACGACGCGCCGATGAGAGACCGATTGATCATGCGAAACATCGCACGCCTCGCGCTTCTCGTCGTGCTGTGTGCAACAGCCGGTCTGTCTGCTCAGCAGGGTCCAAGCAAGGCGGACCTCGCGCCCTTCGTTGAAACCGATACCGTGACGCCTGGCTCCGAGGTTCATGTCGCGCTACGGGTGCGCCTGCCCGAGGGCTACCACATGAACTCGAACAAGCCGCGGGACCAGTTCCTCATTCCGGTCGTGCTGACCATTCCTCCACCGGATCAGACGCTGCCGGCCGGAATCTCAGTGTCCGAAATCGTCTTTCCTGCAGCCAAGGAGCTGAACCAGCGCGGCACGATCCTGAGCGTCTTCGAGCAGGAATTCACGATTGGTGTCGTGTTGAAGGTCGACAGCAGTGTTGCGATGGGGCACATCACCATCCCGGGGCGCCTCCGGTACCAGGCGTGCGACGAGACGATGTGCTACCTCCCGACACGTGCGGAGACGAGTTGGGAGCTGACGATTGGTGGCTCGCGCTCGGCAGCGGCACATGCCGATGTGTTCAAGCCCATCGCGTTCGGCCACGGAGAAGCGCCCGTGAGCACAAACACGGCGACCGCGGCACCGATGGCGATTGGCTCCACTGCTCCCAATGCCGGGGCGCAAGGCACGGCTCCAGCCGGAGCGTCGAAGGGACAGGGCGCCGAAGAAGTCGCGGCGCTTGGCGGCTTCGAAGAGCGCGGCACGACGTTCGGCTATCTGGCCAGCAGCGACTTTCTCACCTTCATCCACAATGCCGAGAACGGCGTGCGCGAGAAGGGCATGCTCGAGGGCCGAGGTCCGATTGCGATCCTGTTGCTCGTGCTCGTCGGCGGCCTCGCGTTGAACTTGACGCCGTGCGTGCTGCCGATGATTCCGATCAACCTGGCGATCATCGGTGCTGGCGCGCAGGCCGGGTCTCGGCGGCGCGGGTTCCTCTTGGGACTGGTCTACGGCGCGGCGATGGCCGTCGTCTACGGAGTGCTCGGACTCGTCGTCGTGCTCACGGCCAGTTCGTTTGGCACCATCAACGCATCACCATGGTTCAACCTGGGCATCGCCGTCCTTTTCGTGCTGCTGGGCGTGGCGATGTTCGACGTGATCAACATCGACTTCTCGTCCTACTCGAACAGCGTCAAGACGGGCGGCAGCCAAGGGTCGATGGCTCTTGCGTTCACCATGGGCGGCGTCGCGGCCCTGCTCGCCGGCGCATGCGTGGCGCCGGTCGTCATTCAAGTCGTGCTCTTCTCGAGCAACCTCTATGCGGCAGGTACCACGGCGGCCCTTGCCCTGCCGTTCGTACTGGGCGTGGGCATGGCCATTCCGTGGCCCATTGCTGGCGCGGGCATCGCGGCGCTCCCGAAGCCGGGCGCGTGGATGGTCCACATCAAGCACGCCTTCGGCGTCATCATCCTCGGCACCGCGCTCTACTACGGGTACGAGGCCTACAGCCTCTTCTCGAGTCGATGGGTCAACGCGGACGAAGTCGCGTCGAGTGTGCAAGAGAAGCTGAAGGCCGGCTGGCAGCCGTCGCTCGTCGAGGGACTCGCTCAGGCCGAGCGCGAGAACAAGCCGGTGCTCATCGACATGTGGGCCACGTGGTGCAAGAACTGCCTCGTGATGGACAAGACCACACTCGAGGATCCGACTGTCACCGCGGCGCTCGACGGCTACGTGAAGGTCAAGTTCCAGGCGGAAGATCCAGACGACCCGCGCGTCGCGAAGGTGATGCAGTACATGAAGACCTCCGGCCTGCCCACCTACGTGATCATGAAACCGAAGGCCGTGCGCTGATTCAGCTTCACATTCCCCTGTCGCGGTTTCGTTTTCTGAGTGTTGCAGTCGTTAGAACTCACGACCCACGGACCGAAAACTGCCTTATAGTGCCGTTTCAAAATTAGAGCATTAACACTGAGTTCACGGCGACGAACGGAAGACACGGCTCATTTGCTAGCATTGCCGTGTTCTCCGTATTCGGTGTTCCGATCCGTGTCCTCTGTGTTAGAGCTTTTGGTCACTTTACAACCAGCTCTTAGTCTCCCTTACAGTCCTTCGAGCGTCAGCGTCGTGTCGGCATCGGCCCACGCCTTGTCGAAGGCGCGCGTGACCCACTCGGCATCCGCGTCGCGGCCCTGTTTTCGCAGCGTCTGCTCCAGTCCGAACAGCGACCGGGCATTTCCCGGATGCTTCAGTAGATCCTCTCGAAACACGCGCTCGGCCTCAGTCACCTTCCCGCTGAGCAGCAGTGCGGCGCCGAGCGACTCACGAACCGGATAGAAGAATATCGGCGGCTCGTCATACGGAACCGCGTCGGCCAGGGCGACCGCTTTCTTCCACGTGCGGATCGCTTCCTCCTGTGCGCCATGCGCCGATGCAATGCGCGCGTCGAGGACTGTGGCCGCGAGCGCGAGGATGCTTCTGGCCGTGGCGAGGCCCGTTCCGCCGAAGAGCGCGTCCTCTGGAACCTTCCCGAGCGCCCCGGTCAGCGCCGTCCGCGCTGTTGCCGCTTCATCAACCTTGTGCGTGCGAGCCAGCGCCACGCCTCGTGCGAAGTGCCACCATGCGATTTCGACCGGGTGATCACTCGGAGGTTGCGGCAGCATGAGAATTTCATCGTCGCGACCAAACCGCAGCAGCACAGCGGTCTTCATCGTGATGAGCGATTCGACCATCGGCATCATCGCCGTGTGTGGCGCCATCGTCTTGGCCACTTCGTCCGCGGCTACGCGAGCTGCGGCCAGGCGGCCGCGCATCATCTCGGAATCCGCAAGGAAGTGCAGATTGTGCGGGTAGTAGGCGAGACCATAGAAGCCGTCCGAGGGCGCGCGCTTGAAGTACTCGCGGTCGGCCTGTGCCCCCGCTTCGTTGGCGCGGGCGGCGGCGGCCTGGTCGCCGACACGCGCATAGATGTGCGCGGGCATGTGCGTGAGGTGGCCAGCAGCAGGCGCCAAGGTACCAAGACGCACGGCGCTCGGCAGCGCTCGGCTCGGCGTGCGCGATGCCTCAACCGTGTGAATGTAGTAGTGGTTGGCGCCAAGGTGATTGGGGTCGCGCGCCAGCACCGACTCGAGCACGGAGACAATCTCCTCGGTCCCCTCCGCGGGTTTGCCGTCGAGAGACCACAGCTTCCACGCACGCAGGTTCATGAGGCTCTCCGCGTACAGCGTTGCAGCATCGAGGTCGTCGGGGTAGCGTCGCGACACGTCGCGCATGGCGCTGGCATACGTGCGCGCCAGCGCGCCGCGGTCCGGCTTGCCGTCGCCTGGAAACCTGATCGCCATGGCATCGATGTAGGCGCGCTCGACCTCGGGCCCGTTCTTCGACAGCGCGATGGCCTGCGCGATGGCCGTATTCGCTTGTTTGGCGCGGTCATCGTCCACGTCGAGGTTGTAGTTGGGACCAAGCGCCCATGCGATGCCCCAGTGCGGCATCGACGCCTTCGGATCGAGTTCGGTTGCCCGTGTGAACGAACGGACGGCCTCTTCGTGGTTGAACCCAAACACCAGATCACACCCCTGGTCGAAGAATCGCTGCGCCTCGGGGCTTGTCGTCGCGATGGGATGGTGATGATTGCCCATGCCTGGCATGAGCTGCGCCACCTTTGGGTCGGCAGCCGCAGGCGCCGACGTCGTCGCCGGAGTGGGAGTCGTGTTCTGTTCAGGCGTCTGGCTCCTGCATGCGGTGAATGTCAGGCCGGCCAGAATAATCGTGAGCGCCGTGCGCATCATCCGTCCTCCCGATTGTGTTTCCAGACGGTTACAATCTACTCATGCCGTCTCGATTGATACGTTTTGCAATGATAGCGGTGACCGTTGGCGCCGTCTCGTGTTCACCGAAGCCCGCCGACACGGCTGGCGGGCCGCCGGAATCGACGCTGGCCTCAGCGCCGCAGGCACCTGTCGGCCAGGCCGGAGGACAACCCCCGGCTCAATCGGCCAACGTGTTCAGCGGCGCAATCAGCGAGACGATGAATTCGGGTGGCTATACCTACATTCATCTACAGAAAGACGCGAAGGACGTGTGGGTCGCCGGGCCGGAGTTCGACGCGAAGGTCGGCGAGGTGGTCACCGTATCGCTCGACATGCCAATGCAGGGCTTCGAGAGCAAGACACTGAACCGAACCTTCCCGCTGCTCTACTTCGTCGCCGAAGTCGCACGCGACGGCCAGCAGCCGTCGAACGGCAAAACGCCTGCGGCGCCGGCCATGGCCACGGGCCACGGCGCAGAGCGTGGCGGCGTCGTGGTCAAGAAGCTGGAACCACCGGCTGGCGGCCTCTCGATCGCCGACGTCTTCACGCGGAAAGCGGCGTTGTCGGGCAAGTCAGTGACCGTGCGCGGCACGGTCGTGAAGTTCAACAGCGGCATCATGGACCGCAATTGGCTGCACATCCAGGACGGCTCCGGCACCTCCGACGCGCACAACAACGACTTGACCGTCACCACTGACGCGAGCGTCAAGGTTGGCGACGTGGTGACGCTCTCCGGCGTGCTGGGCACGAACAAGGACTTCGGCGCGGGCTATGCCTACGACGTGATCGTGGAGAAGGCGGTCATCTCGTCGAACTGATGTGTCCTTCGTGAGGACCGCAACTGTCACCGCGCTCGTGCGAGATTGACCACGGTGTCCCACGAGAAGCGCACGAAGCGATACAACTCCTCTTCGAGCAGCCGCTCCTGGTCGCTGTGCGAGCCAAACCCCTTGGGTCCGTCTTCCACGTCGACCGCAGCGCCGGTTCCGTAGCACTGCATGCCTTTCGCTCGCAGATAGGCCATGTCCGTGGCGCCGGTGCTCATGGTCGGAATCAGCACCGTGTCGTAGTTCTGGGCGACGGCCGTCTGCAGGGCACTCATCGCTTCTGTATCGAGCTTCGCCGCGGGCACGGCAGGCCGAACGTCGCGCGCGCCGTACTCGGCCTTCACGGCCGTATCGTTCACGACCTTGCGGACCTCGCCGAGAAACTGCTCGACGTCTTCGGAAGGAACCAACCTGACGTCCAGCGTCGCCTTGGCTTCCGACGGAATCACGTTCACGCGATAGCCGCCTTGGATCATCGTCGGCGAAATCGAACTGCGCAGCGTCGAGGCGAGCCGAGGCTGCGTGCGCGCGAAGTAGTCGACCGCATCTGACGCCGCAGCCGAGGTCGGGTCCAGCACCGCGCGGTAGCGAGCGGCATCCGCTGGCTGGGAGATCTGCGCCATCCGGGTGAAGTACTCGCGCGTCGTGTCGTTCAAGCGAATGGGCGGTTTCCAGGCGACCAGTCTGGCTACCGCCGCAGAGAGCCTGCCGATCGCATTGCCTTCGAGTGGAACAGAGCCGTGACCCGACGCGCCGGTTGCGGTCAGCTCGATGGCGTGCGGGATCTTCTCCGCCGACTGAATGGAGGCATAGAGCACGCGTCCGTTCGAACGCGTGACACCGCCGCCTTCGGCGATGCAGTACTCGGCGTCGATCTCGGCAAAGTGCTGCTTCACCATGAACTCGATGCCGACGCGCGTCGTGCCCTCTTCGCCGGCTTCGGCGAGAAAGATCACGTCGCGGTCCAGCGGCACACCAAGCCGTTTCAGCTCGAGCAGCGTCATCACGTGCGCAACCACGTGCGATTTGTCGTCGATCGTTCCCCGTCCGTAGACATAGCCACCATCTCGAGTGGCGCTGAACGGCGGAAAGGTCCACTTCTTGGGGTCGACGGTGACCACGTCGGTGTGCGCCATGAGGAGAAGCGGGCCAGGAGTCTTGACCGGCCCAAAGCCCCGCGAATGAGTCAAGTCTTGCTCCGGCAAGACGACCGCCCGGCGAAGCCGGGCAAACGTAGCGGAGTGAACTCGCGAGGCGAATCCTCTCCGGCATATGCTTCGTCGGTGTCAGGCGTGCCTCGCTATGCTTGCCATTGTATGGGAGCTGTCACAACATCCTGAGAGGTACACCATGGCAGATGACGGTTCCGCCCAATCCACAAGCGTGTGGCCCCTTCCCAAATTCCGCTTCCAGGTGAAGTGGGATGGTCACGTGATGGAGTTTCAGGAAGTCTCAGGGCTCAGCACTGGGACGGATCCAATCCAGTACAGAGGCGGCAACAGTCCGACCTTCTCGACCATCAAGATGCCGGGGCTGCGAAAGGGCAGCAACGTGACCCTGAAGAAGGGCATCGTCAAGGATGCGGCGGCGCTCTTCGACTGGCTCCAACAAGTCAAGATGAACACCGCCAAGCGGACGCCAGTCACCATCTCCCTGCTCGACGAGAGTGGCGCGTCAACGATGGTCTGGACGCTCGAGAGTGCCTGGCCGATGAAGTACACCAGCGTGGACCTGAAGGCGACGGGAAACGACGTCGCTATCGAAACCATCGAGATCGCCTGCGACGGCATCACTATCGGCAACGGCTGATTCGCACTCTGGCGATGCCGGGTCCGAAGCGCGTCCCGGGATACAGGTGGCACTGACGAGGCGTGCGCAGGCCGTGGCGGTTTGGCCACGCCGTCTCCGGCCGTGCACGAGGGCTCGCCTCGTCGTATGCTGGAAAATCATGCGCACGGGTTACAGCACTCGAAAGGGCCGGTCGCCAGCCGGCGCGATTTGCCTGACCATCGTTGCCGTCGGACTCGCGGTGGGTACCTTGTCAGCGCAGTCCGGGCAGCCTCTGCGAGACCCATGCGCGACGGGCGATCCGCGCCAGCGCATCATCGCCTGCTCGCAAACCATCCTGAACGCTCCGGCCAACGCGAAGGTGCGTGTGGGTGCGCTCGTCAATCGTGGGCGCGCGCACGAAGCCCTGGGTGAACTGGCCCTCGCGCTGGCCGACTATCAGGCCGCTCTCGCGATCGACGCCGTCAGCGCACCGGCGCTTCGAAGCCGTGCGGCCCTGTTGTATCGGCGTGGGCAGAACGACGAGGCCCTCGAGGACCTGACGCAGGCCATTGCGCTTGCACCAGACGACGTGGCGTCGCTCCGGATTCGCGGCGCGGTCCTCGCCGAGATGGGCGATACGGCGCGCGCCATCGAGGACTACAGCAAGGTGCTCGACACCAACGCCAGCGATCTCGCGGCGCGTGAAGGACGCGGTTTGGCGCTGGCGTCAGCTGGCGACCATGCGCGTGCCGTGCAGGACTTCAACCGGATCCTCGAGCGTCAGCCGCGCGCGCGCGTGGCGCGTGCCGCACGTGCGTTCAGCCTGTTTCAGCTGCGTCGATACCCTCTGGCCATTGCAGACTGGGACCAGTTACTGGCGGCTGACCCTGCGGAGCTGTCCTTCGTCTACTGCCGCGGCGCCGCGAAGGTCTTGAGCGGCGACGAGTCTGGCCGAGCAGACATGGAGAGCGTCCGTCAGCAGAAACCCGAAGTGGCGGCCGCGCAAGCGGCGGCATGCGGCACTCTGCGCGAATCGCGCTGATCGATTTCGCCGGCAGCAAGACCTCGATACTCCGAATCGTCGCGTGGCCAACAGCTCCTAAATCGGGACAGCCAACTCTCGGCGCGCCTTCCAGATCGACTCGAGTACGGCATTCACGTGCTGGTCTTCGGAGAACGGGCTAAGGATGTAGGACTTCAGCGCGTTGATCGGCTCGCCGTAATCCGTCATGCGGTAGCAATCGGTCAGCGAGATCACCACGCCGTGTCCCTGCAACGCGTCGGCCTGTATCAGCTCGAAGATCCGCCGATTGTATTGGTTGTGGCGCAACAAGGTGTCGCGACACGACGGGTCCGTTCGCTCTTGAATCGGCATACTGAAGGTGTCCACGCCGTCCGGATAGACGCGGAACAGCGTCACGGGGCCGAAATTGTCGCCGTTCATCACGGTCGTCGACGAGTGACCGTCGAGGTGTTCGCGCAGCACCTCTGCCATCGTGACGAGGTGCCCGAGCAACGCCTGCAGGCCACGACGTCCGAAGAGACGAAGGTTGGCGATCGCAGACAACGGTCCGTTGCCTGCTCGCGTCGTCTCGAGCGTGTACTTGCCGGGATGACGAACGCCCGACTGGAAGATGTAGGGCGTCTCCTCGTCGCCTCGCGTGAGTCTCTCGAAGTCCTTCCCGTTACGAAGAAGCACCGCGCTGGAGACATACGGGGCGAACCCGGTCTTGTGGTAGTCGATACCGATCGAGTCGGCGAGCCCCAGATGCCGGATACGTCGCGCGGTGCCGGCCAGGGCGCGCACGGTTCGGTGACGAAAGCCGAGCGGGTTGGTCTCGAAATCGTAATCGTTGAACACGCTCCAGGCCCAACCGATCACGGCGTCCGCGTGAACGTGCGGCACGTAGTCCAAGGCGAGTTCGGTCACAATCTCATCGCGCGCGCGAACGATGGCCACGAGATCGTCCAACCCAAACGCATCGGTGGTGCCCATGGTCGCGACGATGCAGGCGATGCGCCGGCCGCTGCGGCAGATCTCGCGCAGCGCCGGCAGCAGTTCGCTCGTCTGCATCTGATTGTCGTCAAGCGTCGGCACCTTGACGACGTTCTGCTCGCCAATGCCCAGCCAGTTCGCAACCGTCCGGCAGGCGTAGTGCGCGCGGTCTGAACACACGATGACAGCCGGGGCGTGGAGACCGTGCCTCCGAACGTCTGGCATGGCCTTCTCGAGACCAATTTTCGCGGCGTAGAGAATCGTGCCCGTACCGCCGAACGTGAAGACACCGTCGGCCACCGCCGGGTCGTACCCAACCAGTGAGGCGGTCATCGCAACCGCTTCGACTTCAGCCAACGACACCTGCCGCGACGATTCCTCGCTCACCAGATTCGGGTTGTAGATCGACGGCAGCAGTCCGCCGATGATGCTCGCAATGGTTGGCGAGGGCACCACGTTGATTTGAGCGCGTGGGTGCCCCCAGATGAACATGCCCGAGAGGTACTGCACGAGTTCGGCGGTAACCGTTTCGAGGCTGTTCGGATCATCCGGCACACGCGTCAGGCGAGCGGCAGCGTAGTCGAGTGTCACAGGCGACCCAAGCATGGGCGCGGCCGACTTCAGTGCGTCAACCTGGTCCAGGGCTCTGAGAAACGAGAACACGAAGTAGGCGTCGTGCACGCGGTCCGACACCGGCGCCGGGAACGATGTTCTGAGCTGAGAGACGAGGTCCTGGTAGGCGGCGGCCATCCGTCAAGTGTACGTCCGCACGGACAAGCCAGCGCGGCCGTCTGGCTCGAGGTGACGTCCAGTTCGTCGCGTCGCCTTGGACCGCGCGCGACAACGATTCGAGAAGCGCGCTAGGCGATCTCGCGTGCGCGAACGGCAGCCATGGCGCGTCGAACAGGTTTCGCGGCAGGTGCCCGCGTACCGCCAAGCGGCAGTCCTGCGGTGAGCAG
>JBEBGB010000662.1:0-3055 GCA_040081675.1 Vicinamibacterales bacterium | reverse complement strand
CTGCTCGACAGGGTTGCCAGTCCCAGCGACACGCAGATCCGGGAGGCGATGCGGAACACGTTGTGCCGGTGCATGACGTACTACCGGATCAATGCAGCGGTGAAGCTGGCTGCCCGCCTGAGCCAACGAGCGATCTCGGCGACCGATGCGCCTGAAGTCAGGGCTTCGACGATGCCAGCTCGTGATTGGGGAGCTTCGGTCGAACATCCGGAGGTCGCGACCGCGACACGCGAAAGCGTCCCAACGCACGCGTGGCTCGCACTGGGTGCGGTGGCCGCGGCGTGGCAGCCGTGGACCCACGAGCCTGAGGTCGCCGATGGTTCTCATCGCACGCCGGGTGTCGAGGTGTCGAACGCAGGTGTCGCGAGCCTGGCACCCACGCCGTCGCGCCGCGAGTTCCTCAGAACGTCCGGAGTGCTCGTCGCGTCGGTCGCCGTGATGTCGGTCGACGGTCTCAGCGCCTTCGCCAATCAATCAGGCCAGGGTGCCTCGCCCACTGCGACCGCGAGCGCCGGCCTCTATCCTGATCCTGACTTCCGACAGCTCGACTCCTGGATCGTGATCCGGCCTGACAACACGGCCACCTTCTACGTCGGCAAGACGGACCTCGGCCAGGGCACAGGGACAGCGTTTCGTCAAGTCATGGCCGACGAGCTCGACATCGCGTTCGACAACACGAGCTGCGTGATGGGGTCGACCGACGTCACGGTCGACCAGGGAGGAGCGGGCGGATCCGATGCGTTGCAGACCGACGGGTACCCGATGCGCCGCGTCGCGGCCGAGGCGCGACGCGTGCTGCTCGAGATGGCCGCGACTCGCTTCGGCGCGCCCGCTACCTCGCTCACGGTGAGCGACGGCATCGTCACCCACCGCGAGTCGAATCGACGCATCACGTACGGCGAGCTCATCGGCGGCAAGCGATTCAACGTGACGCTCACGGGTCAGACCATCGACAGCACGACAGGGCAGGCGCCGCTCAAGAGCGTGCGCGACATGAAGCACGTCGGTCAGTCGCCGCAACGTTACGACATCCCGGCAAAGGTCGACGGCACAGTCACGTGGGCCGTGGACGTCAAGAAGCCAGGCATGGTCCACGCGCGGCACGTACGTCCGCCCGTCGCGGGTGCGACGCTCATTCGAATCGACGACTCGTCGGTCATGAACCTTCCTGGGTTCGTGCGCATTGTCAGCAAGGGCAATTACGTCGCGGTCGTGTTCGAGCGGGAAGAGCAGGCGGTGCGCGCGGCGCGACAGCTCAGAGTCGAGTGGAAGCCGCCCACGACACCCGCATTTCCGGTCTCGGACGATCTCTTCGCGTACATGCGGCGCACCACACCGTCCGCGACCGAGAGAGCCGTCGTCACCGGTGACGTCGACACAGGGCTCGTGGGAGCGACGACGAGGCTCGAGGCCCGCTATGACGTGCCATTCCAGGGGCACACCGCCTTCGGCCCGGCCCACGCGATGGCGGATCCCTCGAACGATCAGCTGACGATCTACTCCAACGACATGAAGTCGTACGGGCTCCGCAACGGCGTCGCGCGGTTCCTGAACATGCCTCGCGATCGCGTGCGCGTCGTCTGGATGGATGGGCCACAGGCGTACGGCCGAACCGCGGCCGACGATGCGGGGTTCGAGGCCGCCTTTCTCGCGAAAGAGCTCGGTCGGCCAGTTCGTGTTCAGTGGAGCCGCGAAGAAGAGACGGTCTGGGACACGAAGGGACCGGCGTACGCGGTTTCCATGCGCGGCGGCCTCGATGCGCAAGGCAATCTCGTGGCGTTCGACTACGAGGGGCGTGCCGCGGATCACAATCATCTCGGCTACAACGAGCCCGACACAGTGCTCATCGCGCAGCTCATGGGTCAACGCAAATCGGAGCCAGCCCGAGGGCGCGCGTCGTATCCGTCGGACATGTACGCCATTCCGAATCGTCGCCACGGCGGCGCGGTGGTCCCGCTGCCGCTGGTGTGGGAAACGCCGCTGCGCACGGGTAACCTGCGCGATCCCGACGGCCCACAGGTGACGTTCGCATCGGAGAGCTTCATCGATGAGTTGGCGGCTGCTGCGAAGGCCGACCCACTCGCGTTCCGAGTAAAGCTGCTCGAGGCGCGACGAGACGACGACAGCGGGTTCAAGCGCGCGCGGTCACTCGCGTGTCTCCGGGCGGCTGCGGAGAAATTCGGATGGGATCCGCGTCCGTCGCCGAAGGGTCGTGGCACCGGTGACGTCGTCACCGGCCGCGGAATGGCGTATTCGTATCGCGGCCAGACCGTCGTGGCGCAGATGGTCGAAGTGGACGTCAACCGACGGACGGGCCGCATCTGGGTAAAACGGGCGGTCGTGGCACACGACTGCGGGATTGTGATCAACCCGGAGGCGCTGACACGAACGGTGGAGAACGGCCTGCTGCACTCGCTCAGTCGCGCGCTGCACGAGGAAGTGAAATTCGACGGCGCGAAGATTACCAGCGTCAACTGGGTCAGCTCACCGACGCTCACGCATGCCGACGTGCCGGAGCGTATCGACGTCGTGCTCGTCAACGGCGACCCGAGTCCGAACCGGCCGGACCTGCCGCACTACGGCGCGGGCGAGACCGTGTGCAAGCCGGTTCTCGCGGCTGTGGCCAACGCGGTGTTCGACGCGACAGGCGTCCGCCTCAGGCGCGTTCCCTTCACCGCGACCCGGGTCCTGGCAGCGCTCAGGGCGTGACACTCGTGGACGGCGTTACCAGATCACCCGCACCGCGCCTGAATCACGTATCGCGCCATCACGCGTGACGAGCGGAGGGACGCCCACCTCGATGGGAAAACCGACGTCGCGACGGCAAGGAGCAGGCGCTCGCCGTTGGCCTCGGTTCGTGAGACGGGCACTCCGATCACCGAGACAGCGACCTCAAGTACTCCGCGATGCCAGCAACCTCCGGATCACTGACCTGCTGACCTGAGATGGGCGGCATCTGCCCCTTGCCATCGCGGACGGTTGCACGGAGATCGTCAATTGTCCGAGAGAAAGGAAGCAGCCTCGGAGCCGCGTCGCCACGCGCCTCCGCACCGTG
>JBEBGB010000661.1:0-3055 GCA_040081675.1 Vicinamibacterales bacterium | reverse complement strand
GATCGATCTGATTCAGGTCCACAACCTGGGAGACGTGCCGACGCAGCTGCCGATCCTGCGCGAGTACAAGCAGCAGGGGAAAATCAAGTACCTCGGCGTCACCACGACATTCGACCAGCAGTACGACGAGCTCGTCGCGATCCTGAAGCGTGAACAGCTCGACTTCATCGGCGTGGACTATGCCATTGACAGCCGCGAGGTCGAGGAGACGATCCTGCCGCTCGCGCGGGATCGCGGCGTGGCGGTGCTGGCGTACGCGCCTTTCGGACGCACGCGCCTCTTCCGTCGCGTCGGCGATCGACCGCTGCCCGACTGGGCCGCCGAGTTCGACGCGAAGACCTGGGCGCAGTTCTTCCTGAAGTGGGTGCTCGGCAACACCACCGTCACCGCGACGACGCCGGCAACGAGCCAGGCTCGCAACATGCTCGACAACATCGGGGGCGGCATCGGACGAGTGCCGGATCAGGCCATGCGGAGGCGGATGTCGGCTTTCATTGATGCCCTTCCGAACGTCTAGCCTCCGACGGTTCGGTATCCGGCCGCAAGAGGCAGCGGCCGTCGGCTGGTCGTGGCTGTTCTTCTTCTGCGTCCTCTCGGCGTACTACGTCATCCGGCCGATTCGCGACGACATGGGCGTCGCGGGCGGCGTCGATAACCTGCCCTGGCTCTTCACGGGTTCGCTCGTCGGCATGCTGGCGGCGAACCCGCCCTTCGCCTTCATCGCGTCCAGGCTCCCTCGCGCACGGTTCGTATCACTGGCGTACCGGTTCTTCGCGCTGAACCTGCTGCTCTTCTTCGCCATTCTTCACCTCGCATCGGCGGAGCAGCAGATCTGGGTCGGCCGGCTCTTCTTCATCTGGACGTCGGTCTTCAACATGTTCGTCGTCTCGATCTTCTGGTCGGTGATGGCGGACGTGTTCTCCAGCGAACAGGGCAAACGCCTGTTCGGGCTCGTCGGCGCCGCGGGCACGATTGGCGGCATCACGGGCTCGGCCGTGACATCGTTCCTCGTTGGCCCACTGGGAACGGCAAACCTGCTGCTCGTGTCGGTGGTCCTTCTGGAACTGGCGGCGCTCTCGGCACGCCGTCTCTTCGGCTTTGCCGCGCGGTCGTCCGAGGCGGACGGCGGCGAGGCTCCCCGTGTCTCCGCCGGCGAGCAGGCGATCGGGATGGGCGGCAGCGTCTGGGAGGGCATGCGACGGGCGTTCACGAGCGCGTACTTCCTGAACATCACCGTGCAGATGTTGCTCTTCACGGTGCTCACGTCGTTTCTCTATTTCCAGCAGGCCGCCGTGATCGACGCCGCCATCGCGGACCGCGTCGCGCGCACACGTTTCTTCGCGACCGTTGATCTCGCCGTCAATCTGCTCACGCTGGTCACGCAGACCTTCGCCACCGGCTGGTTCCTTCGCGCGTTCGGAATCGTGTCAGGGCTGGCTTTTCTGCCGGTGCTGAGCGTGCTGGGGTTCGGTGTCCTTGGCATGGTGCCCACGGTCACCGTGCTGGTGGTGTTTCAGGTCATCCGGCGTGCCGGCAACTTCGCCGTCAACCGGCCCGCGCGGGAAGTGCTCTTCACCGTGGTCTCGCCCGAGGATCGCTATAAGACCAAGGGCTTCATCGACACCTTCGTCTATCGCGCCGGCGATCAGATTGGCGCCTGGGCGTACGTGCCGATGGCGGCGTTCGGCTTCGGCATCGCGGGGGCGTCTTCGGTGGCCGTCGTGCTGGCGCTCGTCTCGGTGGCCAACGCCGTCTGGCTGGGCCGCCGGTGGCAAAGCTTTGGGGCGCCTGTGACCCCGGCGGTGCCGCTGGCCCTCAGGCCTGAAGAGAGATAGCGAAGAGCTGCGCGTCCGAATCAGATTAAAGAACATGAAGTCCGCCTTCGCCTGGCCTGCCCAGCCGAAGCTCACGCTTCGGCGTGAGCTCGCGTGAGCGAAGGATGGCGGAGACGGAGGGATTCGTTCCGGTCGATTCAGCAACTGTCAACAATTAGGCCTGAAATCAATCGCGCAAAACGCTCAATCCACTCAAAATCGCCGGTTCAGGTACAAATCAGGTACAGCAACACATGCGGGTGGAAGCACGAATCTTCGCAGTCCTCAACCTTGGGGATTAGTATCTCCGACGTGACCGGCTGCCGTAATAGCGCCTGCGACGCGGCGCAACGACGCTAAGCATCGCGTCTTTCCCGTCCGTGCTCCCTCATCCGTAGTCGCCACGCAGCCCGGAGAGCCGCGTTGGATCCGCGCCCTGATCGACCGCGCCGGACCAAGGCCGACAGCCCGTGCAAAGCTCGGGACCTATGTGCTGAAAGTTGTGGTTAGAGAGTTTGGATGAAGCGGGCGTGGAGGTGAGAATCTGTCGCTAGTAGCCGAGGTCTTCCGGCTTGACCCACTCGATCTTGCCATCGCGTTCAATAACAACCGGGAGTCCGGCTGCCTTGTGTCGAAGCATGGCTTGTCGAATGCCCCGCTGGAGCGCTTCGTCGATCACGTGCCGCTGCTCGCGCATGATGCGGCTGATGTCCTTCTTCGGTTCGGGTTCCAAGGTCGAATCCTGCGACGGCCGTTCAGATGACCGCGGCCTCGACAGGCACGACCGTCACATCCCTGGCCTCGTTCGCCGAAAGATAGTTCAGGACTTCAAACCCGATCACCTTCCCGTCCTTGTCCTTGACGAGCACGACCTCCTCCGATGTCTCCTCGGAGACGTGCTCCTTCTCGGGATCGTCGAACCAGACGTTGAGCGTGTTGCCGACTCTGTCGAAGAACACTTTGATAGGCTTCATACGACCACCTCGCCAGCTTTGATCTTGTCAGTCAGATACGCCGTGACGATGAATCCATCGCCGTTCAGATGCTTGGCGACAACGCAACAAAACCGGCCGTCCTCCTGGCGATAGTACAGGTAAACGGCGGGGTCTTTCGTGCTTCGGCGAATCGGCATGAGCTCGCGTGAGCGAAGGATGGCGGAGAGGGAGGGATTCGAACCCCCGTGCCGGTTACCCGACAAGACGCTTTCGAGGCGCCCCCGTTACGACCACTTCGGTACCTCT
>JBEBGB010000120.1:0-11508 GCA_040081675.1 Vicinamibacterales bacterium | reverse complement strand
GGACCGTGGAATCTGGCCAGCGGCACCGAGGACGCGTTGAAGGAATCGGACAACGTCATCATCGATGAGCTCTACCAGGAGAAGCTTGGCGTCGATCACGTGAATCAGGTCGTCGAGATCAATGGGCGCCGCGCGCGCGTGGTCGGATTCACCCGTGGCATCCGGTCATTCACTACGTCGCCGTATGTGTTCACGTCCTTCAAGAGCGCGCAGAGCTACACGGGCCTCGCCTCGGACCAAACCATGTTCCTGCTGGTGAACGTGGCACACGGCGCGAATGTGCAGGCGGTGCGAGAAGCCCTCGCCGCCCGGCTGCCTGACAGCGACGTGCACACGACGGCCGAGTTCAGCTCGATGACACGCCAGTATTGGATGTTCACGACGGGCGCGGGCGTCGCCGTGCTGCTCGCCGCCGTCCTCGGTCTGGTCGTCGGCGTCGTCGTGGTGGCCCAGACCATCTATGCGACGACGATGGATCACTTGAAGGAGTACGGGACGTTGAAGGCCATGGGCGCGACCAATGGATATCTGTACCGGGTGATCATCCAGCAGGCGGTGGCGAGTGCTGTCGTCGGCTACGTGCTCGCCATGGGCGTCAGCTATTTCGTGGTCAAGGGAAGCCAGAGTGGTGGCGCCGCCATCATGGTGCCGCCACAGATGGTCGCTGGCATGTTCGTGCTCACGGTGGCGATGTGCGTCGGCGCGGCCCTGGTCTCCATCAACAAAGTCACGCGGCTCGATCCCGCGATGGTGTTCAAGGGCTAAGGACCCGCAAATGAGCACTCCCACACTCGTCGCACGTGATCTGCGCAAGGTCTACGCACAAGGCGAAGCGGCAATGGTCGCGATCGATCACGTCGACCTCGACATCTTCCGCGGAGAAATGACCCTGCTCATGGGTCCATCCGGCAGCGGCAAGACGACGCTCCTTTCGATCCTCGGCGGAATCCTGCGCGCCTCAGCGGGAACGGTCTCGATTGACGGACAGTCGCTCAACGGACTCGGCGATCGGCAACTCTCTGCCTTTCGACTGAGAAACATCGGCTTCGTCTTCCAGGGTTTCAATCTGTTCCCAACGCTGAGCGCGGTGCAGAACGTGGAGCTCGCCTTGGACCTGCGTGGAATCACTGGCTCGAAGGCGAGAGCACAGGCGTCCGAGCTGCTGGATCAGGTCGGACTGTCGGCGAAGCTGCATTCGCACCCTGGCGATCTGAGTGGCGGCCAGAAACAACGCGTCGCGATTGCACGCGCCCTTGCCGGCGGGCCGCCGATTCTGCTCGCTGACGAGCCCACAGCCGCGCTCGATTCGACGAGCGGCCACTCGGTGATGCAACTGATGCAGCGTCTCGCGTTCGACGCGAACCGCGCCGTGGTCATCGTCACGCACGATGTGCGCATGCAGTCCTACGCGAGTCGCGTGGTCCATCTCGAAGACGGGCGTATCGAGTCGGATATCCGCCTGTCCATACCAACACTTGAAGGAGTCGGCGCATGAGACGCGTGTCACGATCCATCTGGTTGCTCGTGGCGGCCGTTGCGGTAATCGCCGGTCTGAATCTCGGCGTGCTTGCGCGCAGAGGCCCGGGTGCGGTGCCGGCGGAGAACGGGGCGGCAGTTGGCGCGTCACCGGTCGCAGGACCCGGACTTGTGGAACCGAAGTCGGAGTCCATTCGCATTGGTGCGCAGGTGAGTGGACGGCTGCAGCGCGTGCTGGTGGAAGAAGGCGACATGGTGACGGCCGGCCAGGTGATCGCGGAGATTGCGAACGACGATTACCGCGCACGTGTGGCGTCTGCTGAAGCGGACCTCAGTGCGCGAGAAGCGGACGCACGGCGCGTGAAGAATGGCGCTCGTGTGGAAGAGCGTCGCGAGGCAGAGGCCGATGCGCGCCAGGCGGCGGCCGACTTCGATCACGCCGTGGCCGACCACGCACGGGCAAAGGAACTGTTCGACGAGAAGGTCATCTCGCGCGCGGAAATGGACAAGGCCGAACAGGCGCTGCGCGTCGCGGCGGCTCGAGCTGATTCGCTGAAAGAACGACATGCCCTGGTCGATGGTGACGCGCGCGAGGAAGACCGCGCTCGAGCGGGCGCCGACGTGGCGCTTGCGCGCGCACGCGTCAACGAAGCGCGTGCCCTTTATGACAAGACGTTCGTTCGCTCGCCCATCGACGCCGTCGTTCTACGTCGACACGCCAGGATTGGCGAGAGCGTGTCGACGCAGTTCGACTCGCCGATTGTGACTATTGCGGATCGCTCGTCAGTTCGCGTGCGGATGGATGTGGACGAGGCCGACGTGGCGCGGATCGCGGTCGGCCAGATGGCATACGTCACCGCGGATGCGTATGGCACGCGGCGGTTCGCCGGTCGAGTACTCCGGATTGGTCGGATTCTCGGGCGGAAGAACATTCGGACGGATGAACCCACCGAGCGTGTCGACCAGAAAGTGCTCGAGACACTCATCGAGCTCGAGGATGGACGCGAACTGCCCATCGGGCTTCGCGTGCGCGCATTCATCGGTGAATAGCCCCAAATTGCTGCCAGCGCCCTGTCAGTTCCGCGCTCTCTTCTAATGCGTTGACAGCGTCCCGCGAGAGACCCATACTCGCGCCTTCGGCGGCGACGGCCCGGTGAAACTCGGCTGACTCCAGCGAGGTTCTTATGCGTGTTGCGTCTTCGCTCGTGCTCCTGCTTGCTCTCGCGTCGCCCGGCAGCGCTCAGACGCGTCCGTCCGCCCCACCGCTCGACTACGAATACTTCAAAGCGCACGTCCAGCCGATCTTCAGAGCAGAGCGCTCGGGTCACGCCCGCTGCATTGCGTGCCACGGCTCTGGCACACCGTTGCGCCTGCAATCACTGGCGACGGGTCAGGCGGACTGGACCGAAGAAGCGTCGCGCAAGAATTTCGACGCCGTGCGTCGCATGGTCGTCCCCGGCAGCGAGAAGAGCCGTCTGCTCATGCACCCCCTGGCAGAAGCCGCCGGCGGCGACTTCTATCACAACGGCGGCAAGCACTGGAGTTCGCAAAGCGATCCGGAGTGGCAGACAGTCAGAGCCTGGGTGATGGGTGCGACGATGCAGCCCACACGCCATCCGCGAATCATTCAGACGAACAGTGCCGGGGACAGTGTGCACGTCATCGACCCGGCTACCAACAAGGTGGTCGGAGTCATTCACGGCATCGAGGCCAGCCACGGCGCGGGAGCCGCCCCGGACGGCAGCCGGATCTACATCAGCGACGAAGCCGAGAGCACGCTCGATGTCGTCGACGCCAGAACGTACCAGGTGCTCAAGAAGATTCCGCTCAGCGGGCACCCGAACAACATGGCCGTCGGCAAAGACGGACGGCATGTGTACATCGGCATCATCCAGGAACCCGGCGGGGTGGACGTGGTCGACACGACCTCTCAGCAGCGCATCAAGACCATCCCAACCAAGGGGACCATTCACAACGCGTACGTCACTCCAGACGGGAAGTACGTCGTCGCCGGCTCAATCGCAGGGAAATCGATCAACGTGATCGACGCCGCCACCGACACGCCTGCGTGGACACTGGACATGGACCTGGGCATTCGTCCGATGACCTTCACCTGGAATCCGGACGGGTCGACGAAATGGATCCTGGCTCAGCTCACCGGCCTCAATGGCTTTGCCGTCGTGGACTTCGCCACGCGCAAGGAGATCCGGCGAATACAGAATCCGGATCTGCCGCCGGGCAAATCGACGGTGCCCGAGGGATCGGATCCGTCGCACGGCATGGCTGTCACTCCTGACGGCAAGACGCTCGTCGTGTGCAGCCGATTGAACAACTACCTCTACTCGTACTCACTCCCCGATCTGAAGGTGATCGGAAGCGCCGAACTTGGCGGCAAAGGCGCCGGCTGGGTCACGCTGACGCCTGACGGTCGGTCGGCTTACGTCGCCAACCCAGTCACAAACGACGTGTCCGTCGTGGATATCGCATCCATGAAGGAAGTGGCGCGCATTCCAGTGGGCTTCGTGCCCAAGCGGAACGCGACCGGGCTCCTGCAGTAAGTCGACGCGTCGCCTGCTAGTACGCCTTCGCGAACCAGGCCTCGGCAACGGCCGGCTTGTCACAGCGAACGCACGTCTTGCCCTCTGGCGCGTTGCCGCCGAGTGGCATGTTGCGAATGGTCGCCTGGGTTTCGGTTTTGATCTGCGCCTCGCACGCCGCGTCACCGCACCAGGGAGCAATCACGAAGCCGGGCCGACCTTCCATGGTCGTCTTGAAGGTGGCGTAATCATCGGCGTGGAACGTGTGCTCTTCGCGGAACTTGATCGCGCGCTCGAGGAGTCCGCTCTGAATCGCGTCGAGCAGTTCGCGGACTTTGCCTGCAAGTCCGTCCATCGGCACACCGAGCTTCTCGCGCGTATCGCGTCGTGCCAGCAGCACTTGGCCCTTCTCGATGTCCTTGGGACCAATCTCGAGACGCAGTGGTACGCCACGCATCTCCCACTCGGAAAACTTCCAGCCTGGACGCTCATCGCGCTCGTCGAGCGTCACGCGAATGCCCGCGTCGACAAGTTGCTGCTGGATCTCCTGGGCTTTCGGCAGCACGGTTTCGCGCCAGTTGTCGCGACCGATAGGAACGATCACAACCTGATAGGGCGCGACGGCGGGAGGCAGCACCAGACCGCTGTCGTCGCCGTGGGTCATGATGATCGCCCCGACCAGACGCGTCGTCACACCCCACGACGTTCCCCACACGTGCTGCACAGACTTGTCGCGTGCCTGGAACGTGATGTCGAACGCCTTGGCGAAGTTCTGCCCCAGGTTGTGCGAAGTGCCGGCCTGCAGCGCGCGGCCGTCGCCCATCATGGCTTCAATGGAATAGGTGCGTAGCGCACCGGCGAACTTCTCGCTCTCGCTCTTGATGCCCTTCACGACCGGCATGGCCATGAGGGACGCGCAGAGCGACGCGTAGACGTCGAGCATCTTCAGCGTCTCGGCTTCCGCTTCCTCCGCAGTCTCGTGTGCCGTGTGCCCTTCCTGCCACAGGAACTCCGTGGTTCGCAGGAAGGGGCGCGTCACCTTTTCCCAACGCACGACATTCGCCCACTGGTTCAGCAGCACTGGCAAATCGCGCCACGACTGGATCCACTTGGCGTACATGACGCCAATGATGGCTTCGGAGGTTGGGCGCACGACCAGCTTCTCTTCGAGCTCTTCCCCGCCACCGTGGGTGACGTAGGCGACCTGCGGCGCAAATCCCTGGACGTGCTCGGCCTCCTTCGTGAGCAGACTGTTGGGAATGAGCAACGGGAAGTACGCGTTGACGTGCCCGGTCCGCTTGATCTCCCTGTCGAGTGCGGCCTGGATCAGCTCCCAGATGGCGTAGCCGTACGGCCGGATGACCATGAAGCCCTTGACCGGCGAGTAGTCGGCGAGCTCGGCGCGGCGGACGACATCGAGATACCAGCGAGAGAAGTCCTGCGACCGGGGCGTGATTTCTGTAACGAACGCGTCTTTGGCAGCCATTTGGGAAATTCGCGAATTGGTGCGTTGGAGAACTGGAGACTTCAGACAAATTGAAAATCAGCGAACGCGAATCGCTGGTGTCACGGCGTAACCACGGCACCAGCACGACGCCAACTCGCCAGGCCACGAACTCACCAATTGGTCAGTCCTTTGCGTCGGCGAGGTGGACCCTAAAGTGTAGATCGTCGCGCGTCGGGAAGTCGGCGCGGAAGTGGCCGCCCCGGCTTTCCTGGCGGCGAAGCGCCCCTCGCGCAACCAGCCGGGCCACCGTCGTCAGGTTGAGGCGTCGCCAGGCAGCGTCTGGCGGAGCCACCTCACCGCCAAACGAAGGTGCGTGCTGGGACGAGCCCCGAACGCTGTTTTGGGCGCCTGCGTCCAGCCCAGCTTCTACACGGGCTGCGGCGTAGGCCGCATCGAGTCTCGACACGGCGCGCAACAGTCCTTCGCGCGTTCGGAACAGGCCAGCGTCGCGCCACATCAAGTCGCGGACTGCCTCACTTTCGAGAGGCTGTGGCTCAATGTCATTGGCGTTCTCGGTCGCTACGACGACTCGATCTTTCGCGAGGACGGCTGCCGCAGGACGCTGCTGCATGGCTTCGCCTGCACGGGCGCCGAACACGAGTCCTTCGAGCAGCGAGTTGCTGGCGAGTCGGTTGGCACCGTGCACGCCGGTACACGCGGTCTCTCCAGCGGCAAACAACCCGGGAACGGACGTGCGTCCCCACTCGTCGGTATCGATGCCGCCCATCATGTAATGTGCGGCAGGACCGACGGGAATGAGGTCGCGAGCGAGGTCGAGGTTGACTCGTCGACACATCTCGGCGATGTTCGGAAACCTCGCCAGCACACGTGCCGCGTCCAGGTGCTGCAGCGTGAGGAACACCGAACCGCCCGACCTCTCCATCTCGCGGACGATGCCGCGTGCCACGACGTCGCGAGGCGCGAGATCGCCTGCGGGATCGTAGCGCTGCATGAACCCCTCACCTGCGGCGTTCACCAGGCGCGCGCCTTCGCCGCGCAGTGCTTCTGAAATGAGGTGACGCGGGGCCCCTGCGAGGCTCAACGCAGTCGGGTGGAACTGAACGAACTCGAGATCCGCCACGCGCGCACCCGCGTGGTACGCGAGCGCGACACCGTCACCCGTCGCGACGGCAGGATTCGTCGTTTCGCGGAAGACCTGGCCACCGCCACCCGTCGCGAGAAGAATGCAGGCTCCCTGCATCTGCCGGCGCGTGCCATGTTCATCGAAGTAGCCGACACCAGACGCGCAGCCATCCGTCACCGCCACGTCGGTGACGAGCGCGTGATTGATGACTCGCACAGTCGAGAGCCCGGCGACGCGTTGCCACATTGCGCGTGAGATCTCGCGGCCCGTCGCATCGCCCGCGTGCAGGATGCGGTGCACGCTGTGTGCGGCCTCGAGCCCGAACACCAGCTCGCCGTCCGCCGTGCGATCGAACCGCGCCCCCCACTCGATCAGTTCACGGACGTACTTTGGTCCCTCGCTCACCAGCACGCGCACGGCAGACTCATCGCAGAGACCCGCGCCGGCCGCGAGCGTGTCGGCGACGTGAAGGTCGATGCTGTCACCTGGGCCCATGGCCGCCGCGATGCCGCCCTGCGCGTACCCGGTGTTACTCTCGGCGGCATCCGCCTTGGTCAGGATGACGACGCGACCAGCAGGTGCGAGCGCGCTCGCCGCTCGCAGGCCAGCGATGCCACCTCCGACGATGATGAAGTCTGCAGAGTCGGGAGCCGGGTTGGTCAACCGTCAAATGTTATCCTAGACCGTTTCATGGAACCCGTTCGCGTCACCGTCGCCACACCGTCGCGCCACTACGTCGTCACGCTCGGCGACGGTGTGCTGTCGCATCTCACTCAACTGCTCGATGCGGTGAAGGCACCCGCTCGACGTTTTGTCGTCTCCAGCCCGACCGTGTGGCGCTTTCACGGACAGCGGTTCGCGGCCGCGTCCGACGCCGAACCGATCCTGGTGCCAGACGGCGAGCGCTACAAGCAGATCCCGACCGTGTCGCGCGTGTGGGAGGCGCTGATCAAGGCCAACGCGGACCGCGCGTCCACGCTCATCACGTTCGGAGGCGGCGTCATCGGCGACCTGGCCGGGTTTGCGGCAGCGTCCTATCTTCGAGGCATTGCGCTGGTTCATGTGCCGACCACTCTGCTGGCGCAGGTGGACAGTTCCATTGGCGGCAAGGTGGGCGTGAATCATCCGCTCGGGAAGAACCTGCTGGGTGCGTTCTACCAGCCGCACGCCGTCATCGTGGACCCGCAGGTGCTGGGCACGCTGCCGCGGCGCGAGTTTCGCGCGGGCCTCTACGAAGTGATCAAGTACGGGATGACGTCCAGTCCGACGCTCTTCGCACGCGTCGCGCGCGAACACAAGGCCATCTTCGCTCGAACCCCGGACGTGCTGACGGCGGTCATCTCGGAGTCGTGCCGAATCAAGGCGGATATCGTCACTGCGGACGAGAAAGAGTCGGGCCTGCGTCGCATCCTCAACTTCGGCCACACCGCCGGGCACGCGCTCGAAGCGGTGACGAAGTATCGAAGGTTTCGACACGGCGAAGCCGTGGGCTACGGCATGCTCGTCGCCGCTCAACTCGCAGTGACACGGGGTGTTCTACCCGAGTCCGACCGCCAGGAACTGGCGGCGATTGTTGCGAGCCTGGGGCCGCTTCCGCCGATTGGCGACATCTCGACTGCCCAAGTGCTCGAGGCGATGTTGCACGACAAGAAAGTGGAGGCTGGACGGCTTCACTACGTGTTGCCAACCGCCATCGGCGCCACGACCATCGTTGACGATGTCAGCGAGAAGGAGATGAAGAAGGCGTTGATGCGCGTCGGGCTGCGGAAGTAGCGCCCTCCGGTTCTGTCGCCTATCGCAGCCAGGCGTCTGGCTTCAGGCCAGACCCAGCTCGCGCGCTCGCTGTGCGAACTGCCTGTAGTTCACTTGCAATATCTCCGCGGCCCGAGGCGCGTTGCCCGCGGCGTCGGTGAGCGCCTGGGCGTACTTGCGGCGTTCCACGTCGGACATGACCCGCCTGGACGCGTCGGCGAGCGTGCCCGAGAGATCGATACCGCTCCACGGGCTTTCCGGTTCCGCTGAGGGTTGCGGCGCGGCGTGAAGCAGCGATACGAGATTCAGGTGTCTCGGCTGAATGGCGTCGCCGTCCGACAGGATGACCGCACGCTCGATGCAGTTCTGCAACTCCCGCACGTTGCCACGCCATCCGTAACTGACCAGGCTATCGATCGCTGAAGGGGACAACGCGAGCGGCTTCTTCTTCATCTCGCGGCAGAAACGGTCGACGAAATATCTGGCGAGTATCGGAATGTCGCCCGGTCGGTCGCGAAGGGGCGGCACGGTGATCGGAAAGACCGACAGGCGGAAGTACAGGTCTTCACGATATTGACGGGCGGCCACCGCCGCTTTCAGGTTTCGGTTCGTGGCCGCCACCACGCGCACGTCCACGTGAAGAAGCGTTGTGCCGCCCACACGCTCGAACTGCTTCTCTTCGAGCGCTCGCAGAATCTTCGCTTGCAGCAGCAACGGCAGATCGCCGATTTCGTCGAGGAAGATCGTCCCGCGGTGGGCGAGCTCGAACTTTCCAGGTTTGCGTTGCGACGCACCGGTGAATGCACCCTTCTCGTGGCCGAAGAGTTCGGTCTCGAGCAGCGTTTCCGGGATGGCGGCGCAGTTGATCGCGACAAACGGTCCGTCTGCGCGCGGACTCAGGGCGTGAACGGCACGCGCGAAGAGCTCCTTGCCGGTGCCGCTCTCTCCTTCAATGAGCACGGTGGCGTCGCTGGCCGCCGCGCGATGCAGGGTCGTGAGGACCTGCTTCAGACGCGGATCTTCGCCGACGATTTGAGGCGCGCCGCGACGCTGTGCGAGCTCTTCCTTGAGCAGAATATTTTCGGCGGCGAGCCGGCGCTGTGACAGCGCACGCTCGACCAGCAGCAGGAGGTGATCCGGGTCGACTGGCTTCGCCAGGAAGTCGAGCGCACCTTCCTTCATGGCGGCCACTGCGTCCTGAATGCTGCCGTAGGCGGTCATGACAACCACGGGCATGTCCGGGTCCAGTTCCTTTGCCGCGCGGAGCACACCGAAGCCATCGCCCTCCGACAGCCGCAAGTCTGACAACACGAGGCCAGGACGCCCCGAACGAAGCGCCCGAATGGCCTCGGCCTGATCGCGCGCTTCAATCACCTCGTGTCCTTGCGTCTCCAAGGCGAGGCGCAGCATGGCGCGAAGCGAGTCTTTATCCTCGACGAGAAGGATTGGCGGATCGCTGGCTCGGCGCGCCATTAGACAACCCCCGTCAGGTACTGCAGCCCCGAAAACCCGGCCGAGCGATAAGTGTTTCGGTCTGCTGAAACCGGCTCCACGTGCGCACGACCAACCATTAGCGAAGCCAACCCGCCGGCACGCCGTTGCTTCGTGCTTCTTCCTCGAGTTCGGGAATCGATCGCTTGTCGGCTTCAATGGCTTTTCGCAGCCGGTCGAGTTCGGCGAGTGTCTTCTGACGGTCCCCAGCGATCTGACCACGTTGCGCGGGGTCGTCGCGATTGACGAAGTCGGACGTCAGCGCATCAACGCGGCTCTGCAGGGCCTGCAGGAAGGTTTGGTCGCGATCTAGCCGTTCACGCAACTCGGCCATGCGCTTGGACCAATACGCCTCGTCCTTGACATCCGACTTCTTCCCGTCCGCCCCGTCACTCTTGCTATCGCTGTCAGAGTCGGTGGCGGGATCGGCTTTGTCGACCGACGACGCCGTGTCGGCGACTGCGTCAGTGGGTGCAGTTGCGGCCGGCTCGGTCCGGTCTGCCGAGTCCGGCGGAGCTTGCGGCGTCGGCTTGAGGTCTCGATTCGAGTAAGACTTGCCCGCCGCGGTCGCCTGGCGGCGCTCGCTCTCCTTCTGGGCAACGTCGGCCAACGACTGGGCGGACGCTGAACTGAGTCCGGCGAGGCTAAGTGTGATCAACGCAGCAATGACACGCATGGCTTACTACCTATCGGCTCGAACAGCATCGCACGTTAGAGGCCGTTGGGGGCGCAGAGTTGGTCCGATCAGCGTACTTCGCGCCACGCCAAAACCTGCAGGAATGCGAGAGCCGCCGGCGGACTCCCCCGAGTTGCGGGCTCGCCAGCTTCCCACCGGGCAAGTGCAGCCAGATCGCGACGCACCACCGCCCCCTCAACGACACGGTGGGCACCTCGACGCCCAAAGCCCTCCGCCCGAATCAGGACGACGCCCGCGCCGGGGTTCGGGAGTGTGCCAGTTCGCACCCCGTCGCGCGCGGGGTCGCTGTCGGTTTCCACCTGGTCGTCGGCGACCATGGATACCACGTAGGTTGGCAGACCGCTGCGGATGCCACCCGGTGCGGGGTCCAGGGGCCCGTACGAATACAGCCGCCATCGTGGGTTCAGTGTGCCCCACGGACGGTCGGCGCTGGTCGCGTTCATGTCGGAGACCGAACACCCACCCAGTTTCCGACACGTCGCGAGCGACAGTACCTGCGCGAGATCGATGCGCGTGCCATCGGCCAAGAACCGCTGACCGGACGGCGCGCCGTCCTGGAAGCCGGACGGAGCGGTACCGTTCAGGACAGCGGTGAGGTCTGGCGCATCGCGCAGTTCAGCGAGAGTCCGCTCGAACACGGCGTCGGCAGCGTACAAGGCCTCGTTCGACGCCCCGACGTTCGCGGCGATGAGGACGTCCGCACTCGTGACCACCACCAACGCCGCGCCGACGGCCGACACCAATAGCATCGCCATGGCAACAACCACGAGCGCAACCCCGTTTTCGCGCCGACAACTTCTGGATAGTCCTTCGAGCAAGACCACGAAACCCGTCGGCTCGTCGCCTCGCAACTGCGGTGGCCCCGTGATGCGACTCATCGCCACAAGTTCAGTGACCGCGGAGCGAGGACCAGACGCGCACTTCGATCAGGAACCATCCGCGTGCCCCGTGCGGTGCCGCCACG
>JBEBGB010000660.1:0-3063 GCA_040081675.1 Vicinamibacterales bacterium | reverse complement strand
TGGATAGACGCTATCCAGTTACAAAGAGAATCTGATTACTCGGTATACATATCATCCGAAATTTCGGTTTTCTTGGACATCTGGTGCACTTCAGTAAATCGCTAAGCACAAATGGCTTAGGTCCCTTTTGCTGCTCCGGTCGGTGTCCGGATGAGCAAGGGCGTGGAACTTGTAACCAACTCCGGCCAAACCCTTACCCCGGAGTTGCCCGTGACGCTCGATAAAACCGCCCGCAAGCCCACGAACAAGCGCACATCGGAGCGCGTCCACGTCATGCTGCCTGCTCGATTGACGTGGAAGGATCAGCGCGGCGCCCCACGATTCGCCAGCGTGATCACCCGCGATGTGAGCGAGCACGGCGTGTTCGTCGAAGTGCAGTCCCCGGTGGCCATTCCCCTGTTTCGCCTGGCGCAGTTCCAACTCGAACGCGAGGCACGGGACACGAGCGGGATTCCAGCCGCGCTTCGCCACGGACGCCTGCTTGCTGCCGTGTACCGGGTTCATCCGCCCACGCGCGCTGGCGGCCGGCAAGGTTTGGCGTTGCGGCTGATGGTCGACCCGCGACACAAGCACGTCGCAGTGGAGTCGCGGACGGAAACGAAGCCGGACCCGATCGAAGCGTCTGTTGTAGCCAGGGAGGAGCCAGCCGTCACGATCTAGCGAACGTGACACGCGCGCTAGCGTCCGCGCTTCGCGGCGTGACGCGCCAGCCCTCTCCAATTCAAATCGAATCGACCGGCCACCTCATACGAGTGGACGTCGGAGTCGGACATGCGGCGTGCAAGGTGACGTCGAACTTCCTCGATGAACCAGGCCTCGTGCGCAGCGTCATCCTCGTCGCGGGCCATCGCGACATCGGCGAGATGCTCGACGAGCTGAAGGTGGTCGCGCAGCTCCGCCAGATGCGCGCTCACCTCGTTCGACGGCCCGAAGTGGGTCAAGAACAGCGTCTGCGGATGCCAGTGCTCGACGAGCGTCAGGCTCTCGTTCCAGCGGGCAATATCGATGTCGGGCGGTGGCGTCGGCGGGAGCACGAACCCGCCCGGTATCACCTGCACACCTGCCGTATCGCCGACAAACGCGATGCCTGTCTCCGGAGAGAAGTAGCAGACGTGATGTGACGCGTGGCCGGGCGTGTACGCCACCTCCCACGCGCGCCCGCCGGCCGAGATGCGCCCACCACCAGTCAGGACGTGAAGCGCCGATGCCGGCACCGGCGCGACCTCGCCCCACAGCGTCTCCATCGCCTCGCCGTACAGACGACCGGCGCTTGCCAGCAACTTCGCCGGAGCCACCATGTGAGGCGCCCCGACTTCATGGACGTAGATCGTGATCCGTGGATTCTCGCGGACCAGCACACCGCACGCACCCGCGTGGTCCAGGTGAATGTGGGTCAACAACACCGAGGTCACGTCTTCGAGGCTGGCGCCTGCGGATTCCAGATGGCGTCTCAGCATCGGGAGCGTGCTGGTCGGACCCGGGTCGACCACCGTGACGCCGTCGACACCCGTGATTACGGCGGTGGCGATGATGCGCGGGCGCCCCTGAAACTCGAGATCCGCGTATCCAATGCCCGGGGCCAGGGACGTCAGTGTCATAAGCAGCCTCCCGCGCTGGCTCGGGCGCGGTCCAGGAGTCTTGACCGGCACAAAGTCTTGCGAACGAGTCGAGTTAATGCTCCGGCAAGACGACCGCCCGGCGAAGCCGGGCAAACGTAGCGGAGTGAACGCTCGCGAGGCAAACGCTCACGGCAATTGCTCGCGGCCTGAGACGTGCCTCGCGAGTGTTCGCGCTATGATGCCTCGTTTTGGAGCCATTTCTTATATGCGTGCGCGACTCCTCGCCGTCATTCTGTTCGTACTCTCGCTTGTGCCAAGCCCGTCTGCTGCCCAGTCCCCGGCGTCTGCGCGCCGTAGCGTGGCGGCGGTGCGGTTGCCCGACTCCCAAACCGTCACGCTCGACGGCCGCCTCGACGAAGAGTTCTGGAACACTGTTGCTCCAGCAACCGACTTCGTTCAGATCGATCCCGATAATGGGAAGTTAGCGTCTGAACAGACCGCCGTTCGGATCGTCTACAACGCGGACACGCTCTACATCGGCGCACTCTGTCTGGATTCGGAGCCAGAGAAGTGGCTGGGCTACCAGCGTCGACGCGATGAATTCCTGTCCTCGGACGACAGGTTCATGTGGACCATCGACACCTTTCACGACGCGCAGTCCGGTTACTTCTTCGAGATGAACCCCTCGGGGATGATGGGCGATTCGCTCATGGGCGGCGGCATCGACAACCGCCAATGGGACGGCATCTGGAACGCCCAGGTGCATCGCGGCGAGTACGGCTGGTCGATTGAGGTGGCGATACCCTTTCGCTCGCTGAACTTCGATCCCGACAGCGAGCAGTGGGGAATCAATTTTCAACGAACCGTTCGGCGCAAGAACGAAGACAGCATCTGGATGGGATGGGCGCGCAACCAGGGCTTGCGACGCATGACCAACGCTGGCGCGCTCACCGGCATTCGCGATGTCACCCAGGGCCTTGGGCTCGACGTGAAGCCCTACGCGCTGGCCACTGGCGAGTCCTCACCGGGCCGGGCGAAGAGCGGGTTTACCAATGCCGCTGATGCTGGCGTCGACGTGTTCTACAGTCCGACGCCAGGCTTGCGCAGCGTCCTCACCGTGAACACCGACTTCGCGCAGACCGAGGTCGATCAACGGCAGGTGAACCTGACGCGGTTCTCGCTCTTCTTTCCCGAGAAGCGAGACTTCTTCCTCGACGGGGCGCCCTTCTTCGCGTTTGGCAGCCCGCTCAGCGGCGACCTCATCGTGAATCCGTTCTTCAGCCGACGCGTTGGGCTCACCGCCAGCGGCACGCCGCAGACCATCAACTACGGCGGCAAGCTCACGGGACAGATGGGCCGACAGGATGTGGGCTTTCTACACGTCCGCACCGGCGAAGACAACGGCACGATCGGCGAAGAGTTCACCGTCGGGCGCGTGCGCAGGCGCATTCTCGCGCAGTCGTACGTCGGTGGCTTGTACACACGGCGCGATCCGCACGGCACC
>JBEBGB010000659.1:0-3063 GCA_040081675.1 Vicinamibacterales bacterium | reverse complement strand
AGCGACTTGCCGCGCCCATATCGTTGGAACGCCAGCACGATCTGCTCTTGCCTCGTGTCGGTGGTACCGGTGAGGAGAGCCGTCGCGCCGGGCTTGACGCTCCGCACGATGTTGACCGCTGTCACTCCGGGCATGCCGTCCCACTTGACGGCTGACGCCTTCTCGGTGTCGGCCAGCTGGGTCACTGGATACAGAGCGCCGGCCCGCGTCGGGTGCACGGACAGGTGCGCGAAGTACCCGCCCTCGCCGCCGTTGTTGCTGCCTCGCGTGCTGCTGTCCAGTTCGACGGGCAGCACTTCGGCCACTGGCGTTCCCGCCCAGCCCCCTTCGGCGAACGATCGCCGACCGCCGAGCATCAGCAGGCCTCCGCCTCGCTTGCTGACAAAGTCGGCCAGCATACGCAGCTGGTCGGGCGAGAACGACGCCGCCTCCACGCTTCCGAGGATGATTGCGCGATAGGCGAAGAGTTCCTCACGTGTTTTCGGGAAGCCTCCGACGACTTCGTCGGGGCTGCCGACATCAAGACGCAGGTACTTGTCTTCGGCTGTGCGCTGCAGGATGGTGACAGCCAAATTGGGATCGTCAGCCACCGCTCGACGCACGAACTTCATCTCCGGGCGCGGTTCGCCTTCCATGTAGAGGACGCGCTCGCGTCGGTCGGACACTTCGACCAGGGCGTCTCGCGCGTTGTTCTGCGTCACCTGTTCGCCTTGCTGTGACGGGACATGAAAACGGAAGAGTCGGGCGCCTGCGTCGTTCGCGGTGAAGTTCACGCGTACTGTCGTCGACTGTCCGTCGGGCGGCATCGTCACTTCCTGCGACGACACGATCTTCCCCTCGTCTTCGACTTGCAGCGCGACCTTGGAACCGGCATAGCCCGTCTGCGAAATGACGACGTCGACGGCGAGCGACGTGCCCTTCAACGTGCTGCGGGGCGTTTCCACGCGCGTGATCTGAATGTCGTGGGCGAAGTGGTCCTCGCCGACACCGATCGGGAACACCGGAATCGAGCGGGCTTTCAAGCTCGCCAGCGGCTCATCAAGTGTCGTGTCGGAGGTGTCCGCGCCGTCTGTCACCATGACCAGACCCGCGAGCGGAAGGCCCGACAGTTCGTCGCGCGCGCGCTCGAGCGCTTGTCCCAGATGCGTAGCTGTGCCGCCGTACTTCAGGTCGCCTGTGGCGCCGAGTCGATCGGCCGATGACGAGAAACGGAAGTAGCGCAGCACGAATCGCTGCGACAACGCCTTGGCGAGGGGGCCCTCGGCGCTCAACTGCTGCTGGACGAAATCGGTGCGGGGCTTGTCGTCGCGGTCGGCGATCGTCATGCTGCGCGAGTCGTCGATGAGTATCCCGAGGAAGTTCTGCTGTGGCACCGCGGCGCGCAGGATGAGCGACGGCCGGAGCAGACAGAACAGGAGCAGGGCGAGAAGACCGAGACGGATCGCGACGAGCACCGCCCGCTCGCGCACCGCACCGTCGCTCTTGATCCCGCGGTACGTAATGAGGCTCGCCGCCGCAACCGCGGCGACCAGCGTCAGAACCAGCATGCTGGTTCGCGACGTCGCGAAGGTGAAGTCCCCCTGTCGGAAGACGAACGCCGGGTACTTGAACAGTGCGCTAAACAGCCAACCCATCTCGGCCCGCTTGACGGCATTCTATCTGGAGCTGCACGGGCGCAAGCATAGCAGTGCGCGGGGCAGTCTCATCCCGATCAGACGCAGAATCTGCTCGCCTTGTCTGCGGAATCTTGGCCCGGCGGTGCGGCTGCCGATCGTTCAACGATTCTGTTTGAGCGGTACACGATTCTGGTGTATTGACCGAAGTTGACTCTGCCGTGTCACGGCCGTTTCAGATTACGATGCCGTGATGCGCGCGCTGGTCGTCGCAACGACCAATCCAGACAAGGTGCGGGAGATTCGCGAGATCCTTGCCGGTCTGCCGATCACGCTCCAGACCCTGCGCGACTTTGCAGCCGTGGCAGCGCCCGAGGAAACCGGCACAACCTTTCAGGGGAACGCGCGTCAAAAAGCGCTGTTCTACGCGCGTGCAACGCGGACGACCGTCGTTGCCGAGGATTCCGGCCTCGAGGTGGATGCGCTCGGCGGTGCACCTGGCGTGCAATCCGCGCGTTTGGGCGGTGAGCATGCGACGTACCCCGAGAAGTTCTCGCTCCTGTACGAGGCGCTGCACCAGGTCGGCGCCGTGACGAGCACGGCGCGCTTTGTCTGCGCGCTGGCCGTGGCGGACCCCGACGCCGTTGTCTTCGAGGCCCGCGGGACGGTGGAGGGATCCATTGCGCCCGAGCCACGCGGCCACGGCGGATTCGGCTACGACCCGATCTTTTTCTATCCGCCTTTCGGCTGCACGCTTGCCGAGGCCGGCGAGCGCAAGAACGAGGTGAGTCACCGCGCACAAGCCTTTCGTGAACTGCGAAGGATGCTCGAGGCACGAGTCATCACAGGAGCACGGTCCTGAACGGCGGGAGCGCGAGCACTGGCACAGGTGCTCACGGGGCCGCAGCGGAATCGATGGGTGGTCGGAGCGTGGCACCGCGGCGCCTCGTCATGACAGGCGTTCGATTTGCTCTGCTCCTTGTTGCGACCCTATCCGTCGTCTCTTGCGGTTTCGGCTCGCGCAAGGCCGAAGAGGCCGCCGCGGCGATCGAAACCGTGAAGAAGGCGCACGACGCGTACGTCGCGGCGATCAATACCAACAAGGTGGACGTGTGGTTGGGGACGCTCGGCGACGACGTGGTGTACCTGGTGCCAAGCCAAGCGGCGCTCGTCGGAAAGGACGCTGTCGGCGAGTGGGTGAGGCGGTACCTCCAGGAAGTGACCACGCGCTGGACCAAGTCGGTGCAGGATGTCCAGGTGAGCGGCGACTGGGCCTTTGGCCGTTACAGCTACACGGCAAGCGACTCCGTGATCATTCACGACCCTGAAACAGAAGGCGGCGGGACGGCAAACGATTCCGGCTGGGGACTGGTCGTCTATCATCGCGACGCACGAGGCGCGTGGCGCGTTGCACGAGACGCCTGGGGCTCGGACCGCCCAGCGCGCTAGG
>JBEBGB010000658.1:0-3069 GCA_040081675.1 Vicinamibacterales bacterium | reverse complement strand
TCCACTCGGCCGCCAGGAGGCCCAGCACCAGCACGAAGGACCACGGCTGGTGCCACAGATCGCGCCGCTCGGGTTCGAGCGTCTGCGGAATGCTCGACGACACCGCTGAAAGGACACGTGCGATGTCCGACGCTTCCACGTACTGGCCGCCCGACTGGCGCGCGAGACGCCGGAGGAAGCCGTCGTTCAATCTGGGGTCCGCGTACTCAGTGTCTGCCGCGCCGACGTACACCCAACGGTCGGCCACGCCGAGCGATGCTGTGCCTTGACGCGCTTCTGCACGAACCCGATACAGTCCCGGTGTGTCGGCCAGGAAGGTGGTCGCTTGCTGACCGGTTCCAGAGGGACGCATCGCAAGCGGCTGCTGCGCGCCGCCGGGCAGCGTCAACGTCGCGTCGACTGTTGCGTCGGCCACAGGGACGAAGCCTGCGGTTCTGGCATCGAGTTGTACGGCCACAGAATCGCCAGGCGTGGGGTTGTCGCCGATGGTGATGGACACTGGATCTGGCGCGTCGCTCGAAAGCCAACGCGAGGCCTGCCGCCAGAACAGCTCGTAACTGCGGTCGGTAGATGGCCGCAACATGCGCCAGCGCCACGACGCTTCACCCGAGAACACCATCGAACGGCCCCGTCCATAGCGCTGAATGGCGATGAGCGGAACCGAAGCGCCGTTTGACAGCTGTGTCACCGCCAACACCGTCGCGCCTGGACGAGGTCCACCCACTGGCGAACTCGACGCCAACGACGGCAATTCGGCCCATCGACGTCGCGACTCCTCGGATGTCGGCGCGATTCGCATGATGGGGTGCACCGCACCTTCAGGTGTCACCGTAACGATGTTGCGTGCAGTGCCGCCCTCGCCGTCACCGGGGCGCGTCGGTGCGCCACCGCGCCGATCGTTCAACTCGACCGGCAGCGTCTCCTCGAGCGGAGAGCCGGCGATGCCACGTTGCAGAAACGTTCTCGACCCCAGCACCAGGAGTCCGCCGCCACGCACGGAGACGAAGTCTGCCAGCAGTTCCATCTGCGTCCTGCCAAAGAACTCGCCCTCGAGATTGCCGATGATGACGGCGTCGTATCCGAAGAGCTGTTCGCGCGTGGTCGGAAAACCAGACGTCAGCGCGGCACCGCGTCCGCCTGCCGCCTGAATGAGGAACGTATCGCGACCGCTGTCGTCCTTGCCCTTGCGAACGATGGAGTCGATCTCGAAACTGGAATCCTGGGCCAGCACACGAATCAGAAAGCTGTGCTCGTACCCGGGCGACCCGGCCACCACGAGCAACCGTCGCTTTCGTGTCGCCGGACTGAGCAGCACCGTGCGTGTGTTGTTCTCGAGAATCGTCTCCGTTGGATCGGCCACGACTTCCGCCGTAATGACCGTCGCATTGAGGGGATCTGGCGTCACCTCGAACGTCTCATCGCCGGGCGTTCCGTCTGCGCCAGGCGCCACGCGCCTCGACTCCACAAGCTGGCCGTTGGCCAGGAGCCTCACGGTGTATGGCGCTTGTCCCAGGCCGTGCGCCACGGTCGTCACATGGACGTCGACCAGCGCCTGGTCCAACCTCGGATCGCCCGCACTGACAGAGACCACTTCTCTATCGGCAGGCCCTTCCACAGATCCAATGCCGACCGCAAACACCGGCGCTCCGGCGCGAGCATTCGATGGCGCCGTCTGCTGCCCCGTGTCGCCGCCGTCCGAGAGCACCATGATCCCTGCCACGCGGCGGCCGCGGAATCGTTCGCGAGCGGCAGCGACGGCACCAACCAGGTCCGAGCGTCGGCCATCAGCGGCCAGGCCGTCGATTGCCGACTCTGCCAGACCATCGCCAGCGCGAAAGACCTCGGCATGGCCGATGCGTGCGAGCGCGGGCAGCACGCGCGACGTCAGCAGGTCCGTGGCTTGAACGATGCGCGGACGACCGTCCGCATCGGCAATGCGCATGCTTCGCGAGGTGTCCACAAGCACGGGAACGACAATGTCGCCGGCGTTCGCAGGTGGGAGCAGCAGTACGGGCCTGCACAGCAGCAAGAAGATAGAGACGAGCGTGAGTGCACGCAGTGCGATGAGCACGCTCCGGCGCGCACGCGTGAGCGGAACCAGCGGACGGCGGTACGACGAGAGTCCGAGCCCGACAAGCCCAATCGCCACCAGTGCGATGAGCCAGCCGGGAATCGGCGACGCGAAATGAATCAGGGTCGTTTCCTCGCGGCGAGCGCCTTGAAGTAGGCGTCCACTTGCTGCTGATATTCAGCAGGCGCGCGTTCATCACCGCCAGACGCCAGTCGATCCTTCGAGCTCTTCTCCTGGAGCCTCTTCGCCACTGACGACTCGACGTTGTCGAGCGCAAGCGTCACTTGCCGTGTCAGTTCCTGCCACTTCGCGAAGTCCTGCTTGAAACCCTGCGTCCCTGGTGCGGACAGCACCATACCCTGGCCTTCGAACGTCGCGCCGGGACCGCCCTCACTGCGCGCATTGTCCTTCTGTGTCTCGCCGAGCAGATCGCGCACTTCCTTCATCTGCCGATCGATGTCCGAGCGCAGACGGTCGACGGCCGACGGATCGCCAGAGGAACCGCCCTGGCCTTGTCCCGGCTGGCCGTTCTGCGACGCCCGCCCCTGCGCCTGTGACGAGGGCTCGGTCGCGCCGCGGGCCTGACTCGACGCCTGCTGATCGAGTTCCTGAAGCTGACGCGTGAGCGTGTCCATCCGATTGCGCAGGTCCCGCGCACGTGCCACCTGATCGTTCAGACGACGAGAATCATCGTCTTGCGGTGTGTCGACGAGATTGAGCCGATCAGCGAGCTTGTCCAGCGCGCGCGCAAGCTCCTGCTGCGCCCCAGCCTGGTTGGGTGCACCGGCTCGTGCGGTGGGCGTGCCGTTCGTGGTCTGTCCGTCGGACGAAGACGACGGCTGACCGGAGGGCTGGCCGGATGAGGGCTGCCCCGACGACTGGCCCGACTGGCCGTTTGCCGACTTGCGCATCGCGTCGGCCGACTGCTGCATGCGCTCCGCGAGACGCTGGTTCTGAATGTCTTTCGCTGCGTCAGACGCCGCCTGCTGCAGCTTCGC
>JBEBGB010000657.1:0-3071 GCA_040081675.1 Vicinamibacterales bacterium | reverse complement strand
ACGAAAGGCACTACCACGAAAGGCACTACCACGGAGTACACGGACACGGACGGGAGGACACGGCTCTCAATCACGAAGGCCGGGACGGTCTGGACGGACTGACGGTCTGGACGGACTGGACGGCCTGGGCGGGCAGGCGGGATCACGAAAGGCACTACCAACACGAAAGGCACTACCACGGAGTACACGGACGACGAACGGAGACGCACGGCTCTTCTTAGGAAAGAACCGTGACCTCTGTCTGTCCTCTGTGTCCTCCGTGGTAGAGCTCTTTCGGGATAAAAATGTGACGTGCCGCCACCTACGAACCGACCCCTGAAAACCCTGGAGCGCGTGCTCTCGAAGGCGGGGCTGGGCTCCCGCACCGAGGCACGACGCTGGATTCACGCTGGTCGGGTCACGGTCAACGGCGTCGCGACTCAAAATCCCGACCAATGGGTCGACATGGAGCGCGACGAGGTGCGGTTCGACGCTGAGCCGCTCGAAGCACGCGAGCGGATGTACGTGCTGCTCTACAAACCGAAAGGGTATCTGACGACCTACAAGGATCCCGAGGGACGCCCGACCGTCTACGAACTCCTGGCCGACATCGACACATTTCTGTCGCAGGTGGGACGACTCGACTTCGACACGTCGGGCCTGCTCTTGATGACCAACGACAACCAGTTCGCCGAGCGCGTGACGAACCCGTCGTCGCACGTGCCCAAGACGTACCTGGTCAAAGCGTCCACGGTGCTGTCGGACGCGCAGCTTCAAACGTTGCGCGACGGCATCGCGTTGGACGATGGGCCGACGCGGCCCGCCGCCGTGACGCGGTTGAGGGACTCGGCGAAGTACACCCACTTCGAAATCACCCTCACCGAGGGGCGCAACCGTCAGGTGCGCCGCATGGTGGAAGCCCTCGGGTCATACGTGCTGAAGCTGGTGCGCGTCAAGATCGGCCCCATCTCCATCGGCGCATTGCAGATCGGAAAATGGCGTCCGCTCACCGAGACAGAGATCGCTGCGCTCCGCGACGCTTGACCGGAAAGAGCGCTACCACGGAGAGCACGGGAATTCACCAGGTCGGGAAGGTCGGGACGGTCGGGACGGTCGGAGAACACGACAGGCTTTGGGCTCCGGGCTACAGGCTCTGGGCATCGCCTCCGGTCACACTCCGCTCCGCGCGACATTCGGGATCACGCGTGTTCTTGCCACCCTGCCCGCCATGCCGTGACCTGCCCCTGCCTGCCCAGCCTGCCCTGCCCGCCCTTCTCACGCGAGAGCCCGCCAGCGATGAAGGCTGGGAAGCAGCCCGCCAGCGTCAGTCAGCGTCAGTTGCGCGAAGGCCCCCTCGTTCACAAGCGCGACGAACTCCTCGACCAGCGCCTGGAACAGCCGGCCCTTTGCCGCGTCTGCGCGCAATTCGTGAATCGCGTGCTCAGAGGGATGCGGCTGCTTGTAGGGACGCGCCGACGTCAACGCGTCGTAGACATCGACGACACTGAGAATCCGCGCGAGCAGCGGAATCTCGTCGCCTTTGAGTTGGTCCGGATACCCCGTGCCGTCAGGACGCTCGTGATGATGACGAACGATGGGGCGCACGTCCTCGAGCAGCCGCAGCCTGCCGCACAGGCGGTCGCCGATCAGCGAGTGTTGCTGCATGAGCGCATATTCAGCCTGCGTCAGCCGACCGGCCTTGAGCAGCACCGCGTCTGGAATGCCGATCTTGCCTACGTCATGCAGGAAGGCTCCGCGGTTGATGGCGACAAGCTCCTTGTCCGACAGACCGAGGCGCGTGGCCAGCGCGGTGGCATACGTCGCGAGCCGCTGACAGTGACCCGTGGTGTACGGATCTCGCGCTTCAATCGTCAAGCCGAGGCTCAGGATGACGGATTCCGCGCAATCGAGTTCGTCGGTGTACCGCTTGAGCTTTGTGAGCGAGCGCACACGCGCTTCGAGTTCGGCGATGACAGGTGGCTTGGCAATGAAATCGTCGGCACCGGCTTCGATGCCGCGCACGCGGTCCGCACTGCTCGTGAGCGTGGTGATGAGCACGACAGGAATGAGCCTGGTTGTCGGGTCGGCTTTCAGGCGACGGCAGACTTCGACGCCGTCGATACCCGGCATGTTGACGTCGAGCAACACCAGGTCAGGATTGTTCCTGGCCACAGACTTCAATGCCGATTCGCCGTCTGACGCGGTCAGCACCTCGTACCCAAGCCGGGTCATCAGGCGCCTGAGCACTTCAACGTTCTGCGGCTCATCGTCGACGACGAGAATTCTCCCGACGGTTGCTCGACGAGCCGGTGAGGCGCCGCGCGGCTTTGACACGTTCACTCTACTGGTCGAAGAGCTCACGGATTTTTCCGACGAGTGTCTCTGAGGTGTACGGCTTGCTCAGGAATGCGAACCCGGGCGCGAGCGCTGCGTGCCGCACAAGGGGGTGCTCTGTATAACCAGACATGTAGATCACTTTGAGTCCTGGACGTCGCTCGACGAGGTGTGCGGCCAAATCCGGCCCGCTGGCGCCAGGCATGACCACGTCAGTGAGCAGGATGTCGATGGATGACGTCTCATCTGATAGTCGAAGAGCCTCGTCTGCCGTCGCGGCAACGAGCACCGTGTAACCCAGTCGCTCCAGGAGCCGTTTGGCCAGCTCGCGAATCCCGTCTTCGTCGTCAACCACGAGGATGGTCAGCAGTTCTGCATGCGGCAGCGGCCACGGGGCTGGTGCGTCCGAGACCGTCTCGGTCGCATACGCGGTCGGGAAATACACCGTGAAGATCGTTCCTCTGCCAACCTCGCTGTTGACGCCGAGGCTGCCGCCGCTTCTCGTCACGATGCCGTACACGGTCGCCATGCCGAGTCCTGTCCCTTCACCTCGTTCCTTCGTCGTGAAGAAGGGTTCGAACAAACGGGCCTGCACTTCGGGCGTCATGCCGGTTCCCGTATCGGACACGATGAGCGCAACGTACGGCCCCGGCTTCGCGGGCACGCGCGTCTCGGTCGAGTGTTCGTCGAGCACGACGTTCATCGTCTCGATGGTCAGGGTGCCCCCGCGGGGCATGGCATCTCGCGCGTTGACGGCA
>JBEBGB010000656.1:0-3082 GCA_040081675.1 Vicinamibacterales bacterium | reverse complement strand
GAACGCCTCGATCTGAATGACAGCCAGGCACGCCTGGCGCGCGACCGCGGCGTGCCGCTCATCATTTCGAGTGACGCGCACTCGCCGCAGGCACTGGCCGTGACTCGGTGGGGCGTCATGCAGGCCAGACGCGCGTGGCTCACAGCTGCCGACGTTCTGAACACGAGGCCCTTCGCCGCATTTCGCTCGTCTCTTCGCAGGAATCGCTCATGACACCGCTCAAGATGCTCAGCGCTGACGATGTGCTGGCCGAGATTCGACGGCTCTATTTCAATGCGACCAAACACACGATTCAACAAGACCTCGCGAGGGCGCTTGATCTGCTGAAGTCCATCCCCTCCGAGGACGAACGCGAACGCGCGGCCGTGTTCATGGAAGGACTCGCGGAGATGCGCAACGACTGGCAGCGCGAACGTCAGCCGCAGGCGCGCGGACGGAAGAAGACGACGGGACAGAAGCCAAAGAAGAAGGCGCCACCCAAGCCTCGGTGACAGGGGCTCGGCTCTACAGCACTTTCGAGGTCGGTGTAGCGTGACGGCCCGACTTGCGAGCGCCGCGCTTGCCGATCCGACAACCGACGCGCAAGGCCGGATCGAGGCCTGGGTGTCCGGGCCCCAGGCCGAGCACCAGCGACGCGCCCTGGAGCGGCGGTTGACCGCGGTGTCGAGCCGGAGGGACGGCGCGCTACATCGATCTCGAAAGTGGTCAGGCTTTGGGCTCTAGGCGCTGGGCTCTGGGCCCGGAGCTATCGCTCACACTGAAACGTCGTCCTCGCTGTCACGCTGCACGGTTTTTGGACCCGGCCCCGCCCTGCCTGCCCCGGCCGCCCGACCAGCCTTGCCTGCCCTGCCAGCCCTGCCTGCCCGCTAGGTCTTGCTCAGCGCCATTCGTCGACGTGCCGCAATACGGAGCGGGTCTGGCACGTTTCGATCGGTGGAGATCCCCGCGATGTCGCGCTCTGTAAGACGAGTCAGCAGGTTGAGGGAGATGGCAAGCGGCGTCTTCGAGTTCTTGGTCAGCGCGAGGACGACACTGTAGTTCTTCAACCACGCACGATTCATCGCGATCGTGCGCAGCACATCCTCGGACACCGTCCCCATCTTCGCGTATCCGGCGATTTCCGACTCGCTCACCTTTGGGCTGCTCAGCACGGAGGAGGCGATCAGCTTGTTGGAGTCGCGAATGAGGATGGAGCGCACTTCGCGCGTGCCTCGCATCGCCGCCTTGATTCGGTCGGTGAAGCTCATACTCTGAAGCTTCTGCAGCGTCGTCTCCGCTCGCTTGTCATCGTCGACGCCAGCGAGGTGTTCTTCCGCGGCGATCTCCAAGGCTGTCGCCGCATCAAACAGTGCGTCTTCGGCAGCCGGAGCGGGCGTGAGGCCCGGTTGCACGCCGCGCGCTGCGAAGAACGCACGCATCTCCTGCGAGACGTCTGTGCGGGCCAGGAAGGCTTGCAGTGCCGCGCCGGGGATCAAGGCGACGGTGTGTTCCACGGCGCTTCTGATTTCAGCATCCGCATCCCCGGCCAGCAGCATGAGAATGGCGGCTTGCTCGTGAGCCCTGGGTGCGATCGCACCCTGCGCGGTGGCGAGGCGGACCTCACGAGAGACATCGCCGTGGCGAAAGCAATCGAGAAGCGGTGTGAGGCTGCTCATCGACGATCTGGCTGGGTCGACGTCGTAGCAGCCGACACGGGTCTCGCCTGCTCGGTCCTGCCTCGATAGAGAGCAAAGAGCGCGTACGTCACCAAGACCGCGATCAACACGCCAATGAGCGCCAGCCAACCCACTGCAGGCCATCGTACTTTCCGTGAGTCTTCCTCGAGCTCGTCCAGAATCGACTGGTCGCGGGTGCGGGGATGACCTTGAGTAACCGAGACGTCCGGAAAGGTGGCCATGAACTCGGAAATGGTCTCTTCAGGATCGAGACCGACATGCACGGCGTAGGCGCGGACGAACGCACGGCTGAAGATGCCACCGGGCAATCGGGCAATGTCGTTCTTTTCCAGCGCCTCGAGCGACCTTGCCGCAATCTTGGTGGCGTCCGCGATTTCGCGCAGCGACAGACCACGGCGCTCGCGCGCCTCTCGAAGGCGGGCGCCGAAGTCTACTGATCGTGGGCTTGAAACCATGAGCTGGCTGGAACCCTACATGTTAGCAGCGACGTATGCCTGCCGTAACGACTGAGTCACGGTCTCGAGCGGTATAGCGAGGCATCCAGGCCCTCGCCCCTGAAAGGCGCCGATGGCCGCGCCGCCTGCCGCCCCGGCAGCAGCCAGCGCCCGTGCACGTCGTGCGTCCACGCCGCCAATGCCAATGACAGGCACGGGGCTCGCATCGGCGATGTCCGCCAGCCCTTCGGGACCGAGCAGAGGATATCCGTCCGGTTTCGAGGGTGTGGCCCAGACCGTGCCCGCGATGAGGTAGTCGACAGGCCCGGCACCGCGAACTTCAGCGCGGGAATGCACAGAACGGCCGATCAGAAACCCCGGCGGGGCCACGGACCTGACCTGGCGCGCATCGAACGAATCGCCGCGCAGGTGCACGCCGTCGGTTCCAGCGGCCAACGCCACATCAAGCCGCTCGTTTACGACAACTCGCGTCGAGGTCCCTCGTGTGATGCCAACGATGGCCGCCGCAAGTGTGGCGAGTCGGCCACCATCGAGGTCCCTTTCCCGGAGCTGAATCACGTCGATCGCTGCGGCGACCGCAAAACGCGCCTGCGCGAGCAGGCAGGCGAAACGCGCAGCCTCGTCCTCGTCCGGACATAGCCGCCTGCGGTCAGTGACCAGATGCAGGATCATTCACGCGGTCCCAAGGCACGTCCGACCTCGGACACGCCCGCGACCAGGTTGAGCACGCCGATGCCGGTCACCCCTCCGCGCAAGTAGGCGCTCGCGAAGAACGGCTGCAGTTGCGGCCAGACATGCAGGAAGTAGTTGCGGTCCCAGAGTGCCGACCACGGAAGCACTATGAGCAACAGGCCGGCTTCGACGAAGAAAACGACGAGGAGCAGTCGCGGCAGCAGAGCGGCTACCCTCCCGTACGCGTGGCGAACATCGTCACGCCATCGTATCAAACAG
>JBEBGB010000655.1:0-3082 GCA_040081675.1 Vicinamibacterales bacterium | reverse complement strand
GATGGTGCGGTCCCCGTCGTGCACGCCGAAGTCCACCGTGGATACCAGCAACGCCTCGCAGCACAGCGTCACGAGGTCGGGATGCACGCGCCGCGGGTTGATGTTTTTCAGGGACACGTCCCCAAAGTAGTAGCCCGAGGAGGCGCCGGCGACGGGCTTGTCGGATCCTATGGTTAGGTCGGGCACGGCCTTCTACTCCTTAGTCGCGGCCGCGGCCGCGTCCTTGTCGGCCGGCACCACTTCGTCCTTGGCCGACGTCGACTCGGCAAGGACGAGCTCCTCCTCGAGGACCTCCCAGCACGCGGCCGGCATGCGCTTGCTTTCGGCCAGCTTCTTGGTGAGCTCGCGGATGAACTTGATGTCGGAGTCGATGACCTCGATCTTGTTCGTCTCGGCGTCTCGGATCCGCTTGCGCAGCTTGCTCATGTGGTTTAGTTTTTCTACGTCCTCGATCTGCCCGTGGGCGTAGAAGAGTGTCAGCAGGATCCGGTAGAGCGTCCACGGCTTTCCTTTGGTCACCTTAACGTCGTCCCTGTCGATCTTGAGTTGGATCGCCTTAATGGCCGCCTGCTCTGCCGTCACTGGTTCTTCCCAGTAGAGCGGTACTGCGACCCCGTCGACCGGTTCCTCGATGGGGTTCTCTACAACCCGGTAGAGGTTGCTGAGCAGGTGCACCACGATGTCCTTGTCCTCGTTCTTCTTGAGTAGCGTCGGCTTCATGACTCTGTTCTCCTTTTACTACTCGGCTGACGACCATCGCCTGCCGGTGCGTGCTTTCTCTATCAACCGCGGCGCCATGCACCGCGAACCCTGCGATTCATGCCTTAATTTAGACGTGGGCCTCGCTAGTTAAAATCGTACTTGCTCGGTGGATTTTCGGAAAGTCCAGACATGCGATCGTTGCAGAACCTTCGGCACGCCTCTATCGGCGTGATCGAGTTTCCGAGATACGTGACGTTGCCAAATGTTGCAAGGTCGCTGTGACTACCGCCAACCTTGAGAAACACGGCGCTATTGGCGTCATCGTCTACGCGATTCGCGAGGCTCGTGTTGTACGGCGTGCCTATGACTGGATCCGAATCCTCAAGAAACAGCATCTCCGACGGAGATCCCGGTGTCACATTAGACTCCGTGTAGAACGCGCGCACTTCGGCCGACGACGTGTTCAATCCAAAACCGCAGCGCGTACCCAGTACGGCGCGAAACATGGACGGCCTCACCGAGGCTACGTACTGAACGATCTGGCCGCCAGCGGAATCCCCGAAGCCGATCATCCTGCGCAAGTCGACGTTGACGCCGCCAAAATCCTGATTGGCGCGTTTAACTATGTAATCAAAGGCGAACAACACGTCGCTGATCCCGGCGCGGAGTGCCTTCGTGAGCGACGACGCGCCGGCGGCGTCGTCTGACGTGCCGACATCGTGCATCCCGGAGACCCGGTACTCGGGCGATACAATAACTGCACCACTGCTGCACAGGTCTTCCACCTGATCTATCGTCTGCGACGGATTGACCAGCGCATAGCCACCAGGAGACACGGCGAAAACAATAGGGACAGCCACATCCTCCAGGTCAGAAGGCAGGACGGGGGCCATCCAGTGTATAAGAAGGTTCACGTTGGCACCGGCGACAGACGACCATGGGCTGCGATAGACAAAGGTATCTTGCGCGGTCACATCGTAGGTTCCGATGGCCTGCATTCCTTGTGTCGTGGTTATTCTTTTTGATGTGATCGCCATAATATGCCTGCCATCTTAGATCGTCATGGTCACATCGCCGTGTGGCTGACTTGGCGCCATGCCGCGCCCGTGTAAAAGCAAAGCGTGTCCAACGTGCTGTTGTAGACAACCGTGCCCTCCGACGGCGAGGAAATTGCATTGATCTCCGCCGTAGTCCTTCCGGACCACCGAACGCCGTCCGTCTGGTTCATGTTAATAAAAGAAGCCGCGATGGTCAGCGGCACGTTGGTGGATGGCCGCGTGACGGCCCATATAAGGGCGCCGAAAGTGGACGAGTCGTAATACACCTCAAGGCCCGTTCCAGTGCTCGGCGCGGTGTACACATGCGACATCGCGCGAAATCCGGCGGCGGTCGCTTCGAGGCGGTTGGCGAGGAACGAGTACCGATCAACGTCGGCGTCAGGGCCGATCAATAACGAATCAGTATCGGCAGTGACCGTCCAGTAGTCATAGGTAATATCTTTGTTCGCGCTAGAGTACAGATACAGCGTGCCGCCGTTCGCGGCGTTGTCGCCGTAGAGAAAAATGCGGCCGCGCCGAGTGTCCGCCGTGCCGAGCGAGAGCGTGTACGACGTTCCTCCAGACAGTCCGGGAAGCGAGAGTTGCGTGTCGGCCAGCGTGAGCAGGTTGCCGACGTTCGTTGCCATGACAAGGCCGCCGCCATCACCGGTAATTTGGTGATACTCGTTGGTCGTATCTTCGTCGGCCGCGTTATACAGGCGAATGAATCCGCCACTGGCCGTCGCCGCGCCATAGATGTAAAGCGATCCGACGGTTGTATCGTTCACGCCAAGCTCGAGCGTGCCGGCCGTCAGTTGCGCGCCGCCAGACTGTTTAATGATGAACTGATCTGTGTCCGTGTTCGGCCCGATATAGAGGTGCGAGTTCGCTTCAATCAAGAAGTATTCGGCCGTCGTATCTTCGGACGCCGCATTGTAGAACCGCATGGCGCCACCAGCGGTGCCGCTGTCGCCATACAGGTAAAGAGTTCCCTGAGTCGTGTCGTCCGTGCCGAGCTGCATCGCGGCCGGCAGGTTCGCGTTCGGCAAGACTCCAGTAACGTCCGTGGCAAGGTCTATGGTGATGTCGGCCAAGGTGCCCCAGGCCGCGGCTGCGCCATCGAAATAGATGACATCGTCCTCAGTAGCGCCGGTCGTGTCGAAATTGCTGAGATCGAACTCGACGGCCGAGCCTAGCGAGACCGCGCCCGTCGTCTTGTTGACGGTGAAGAGGTCTATGTCCATGTCGTCCGGCGCGATCTCGCCGTTGAACAGCTTGACCACCCACGACGGGTCGCCGGAGTCGTCCACCCAAACCATGCCGCCCTGGGCGTAATCGGGGCG
>JBEBGB010000654.1:0-3084 GCA_040081675.1 Vicinamibacterales bacterium | reverse complement strand
GGCGAGGCTCCCACAGCCGCAGTTGCCTGGGCCGCCGCCCTTGGCAGCACAGGTTCGACATTGCTGGATGGTGTCGACGGGTGGCTCGCACGACGCGAAGGCATGAGCAGCGACTTCGGCGCGCGTTACGACATGGAGATTGATGCGCTGCTCATTCTGGCGCTCGCCGTACTGACCTGGCAGACCGGCAAGGCTGGCGCGTGGATCATCCTTGCCGGAGCGATGCGGTACCTGTTCGTGGCGGCGGGGTACGTGTGGCACTGGATGACGGCGCCACTGCCGCCGAGCACGCGTCGAAAGGCCGTCTGCGTCATTCAGATCGTGGGATTGAGCATCGCCGTCGCGCCCTTTATTCCGGTCCCGGTCAGCCGGGCGATTGCAGTCGTCACGCTGGCGTCTCTCGGATGGTCGTTCGGCGTGGACGTACTCTGGCTTCGGCGACACAGTGTCTAGCATTCGTCGAGTACTGACGTGCGCGGCAGCGGTTCTGCTGCTCAACGCATCCGTCACGTTCAACAACCTCTGGCCGACGCCGGCCGTTCGATGGAACGGAGCACCGTCAGTCGAACTCGCCATTCTTCTTCTGGCATTGGCCGTCGCGACGAGCCGCGGCCTGATCGTCCCTCCAGCGCGCCGTGTCGTCGCCTGGCTGAGCGGGGCCTGGCTGGTGTTGGCGCTGGGCCGATACGTCGATGTCACCGCTCCCGCGCTCTGGGGACGCGAGCTGAACTTCTACTGGGACCTTCGCTTCCTACCCGATGTGGCCGCGATGCTGCTCGGCGCGTCGCAACGCGCGCTGTTGCTGGGCATCGGCGCGACTGTCGTCATCGTGGCGGTGCTGGCGATCATCTACGTGCTGCTCCGCTGGGCATTCAAACAGGTCGTCGCCGCCACCGCAGGCGCCCGTGGACGCGTGATGCTCGGCTCGATCGGACTGCTCGGCATGGCTCTCTTTGCCATGCAGGTGGTCGGGCTGTTCGGTCTGGATCTGCTCGGTGAGGAGTGGCGGCTGTTCCCGCGACCCGTCACCCAGGTCTACGGACGCCAGGTGCGACTCGGGGTTCAGGCCCTCTCGAAGAGTGTGGAGCTTCCGCCCAGCCCGAGCCTGAATGCTGATCTCGCGCTGGTCCAAGGCGCGGACGTATTTCTGTTCTTCATCGAGTCGTACGGTGCGTGCACCTACGACGTCCCCGCCTTCAACACGCGCCTTCAGGCGCCGCGGGCCGAACTCGAGTCGGCGATTCGCGACACGGGGCGAGATGTTGTGTCCGCGTTCGTGGTGTCGCCCACCTTCGGCGGCTCGTCGTGGTTCGCGCACATCAGCTTTCTATCGGGCATCAAGGTGGCCGATCCCGACATGAATGCACTGTTGATGACTGAACAGCGTCCCACGGTTGTCACCAACTTCGCCGAGCACGGCTACCGCACGCTGGCGATGATGCCTGGCCTGTGGTATCCCTGGCCGGAAGGCGCGTTCTACGGCTTTCAGGACAGCTACAACGGTCCTCGACTCAACTACAAGGGTCCGTCGTTCGGTTGGTGGGACATGCCCGATCAGTTCACGCTCGCGAGACTGGACGAGCAGGAGGTGTCGAAGGCGTCTCGCGCACCGTTGTTCGTCTTCTATCCAACCGTCAGCACGCACACACCCTTCAGCCCGCTCGCCCCGTACCTGCCGGACTGGAAAGCGATGCTCGGGCCGCAACCCTTCACGGTTGCCGAAGTCGAGCATGCCTACAGGAGTGATCCGGACTACACGAACCTGGGACCGGCGTATGCAGAGTCTGTAGCCTATGCGTACAAGACGTTCGCCGGATACGTGCGCGAGCGGTCCGGACGCGACTACGTCATGATCCTCATCGGCGATCATCAGCCGCCCGCAGCAGTGACAGGCGAAGGCGCGCCGTGGGATGTGCCCATGCACGTCATCACGAACCGGCGCGACATCCTCGAAAGCCTGACATCACAGGGGTTCGTGCGAGGTCTCACACCGACCCGCCCGCATCTGGGCGACATGCACGAGGCCGTGCCGCGCTTACTCAGGGCCTTCAGCGCGCAAGACGCGCAGTAGGCCGCCGCGACCGGGCGACGGGCAATACGCCAGCCAAGAGCTCTAACACGGAGCGCACGGACCACAAACGGAGGTCACGGTCATTCAAAGACTGGCTCTGGGCTCCAGGCTCTGGCAAAGCCGTGCCCGCTGTCTGTCTCCCGTGTCCTCGGTGGTAGAGCCTTTCGACAGCGTCCCTATGCTCTCGCGGTGAAGAATCCGTTCGCACATTCCACGTGCACGGGTGCGCCGAAGATCGCAGACAACCGATCGGACGTCAGCATCTCGGCCTTTGCGCCCGACGCCGCAACCTTGCCTCGGTCCAACAGGACCACCCGCTCGATTTCCGGAATGATCTCCTCGACGTGATGGGTGATGAGTACGATCGTGGTCCCCTCGCGCGCCACCGTTCGAACGGTCTCGAGGAAGCGATGCCGGGCGACGACGTCGAGTCCGGTGGTTGGTTCATCGAGCACCAGAACGAGTGGACGACGAACCAGGGCGCGGGCGATGAGCACTCTGCGCGCTTCACCTGTCGACATGGCGTCGAGCGTCTTGCCTCCGAGGTGGCCCGCACCCACGCGCTCGAGCGCCTCTCGTGCGAGGCGACGCATGTCGTCGGTCACGTCGACATAGAGCAGCACACCCTGCGTCGCAAAGAAGCCCGAAAGGACAGCGTCCTCGCCGCTGATCGCGCCCGAGCTGTGACCAGCCACGAAGCGTCCGTGCAGATTGCCCGAGACGATTCCGATCTGCTTCCGCAGTTCAAAGACGTGCCAGGCGTCACGCCCGAAGACACGCACGGAGGGTTGGCCACCGAGCGGAGCCAGCGGTCGGTCCTCGAACGTCAGCAGGTTCAGCAGCGTGGTCTTGCCGGCGCCGTTCGGACCCAGGATGGCAGTGTGCTCGCCCTGGTGAATCGACAGCGACAGACCGTCCAACGCCCGCGTCGTGCCCTTGACGACGGTGGCGTTGGTGAGTTGAAGCAGGGGTTCGGACATGGATGGGCGATAGGCGATAGGCGATAGGCGATA
>JBEBGB010000119.1:0-11608 GCA_040081675.1 Vicinamibacterales bacterium | reverse complement strand
CTAACGTTGTATGGGTGGAATGCGCCAATTGCTGTCTCCAACACCTTCGTACACCTGCTCGCCATCTAGGCGCCCACTCGCGTTCGGCGATTCTTGCGTTGTCATTGTGCTCAGTCAAGCCGCGTTCGCTCCACGGGTTACCGTCTTCAACGCCCGATAGCCGCACAGATTGGCGCTGGCGGCCTAACCCCGGAAGTGTCGTGGATGGGGAGTGAGCGCCAATCCGTGGGAGCCGCCCGAAACCAGCGTCACCCTGCGTTTCCATTCCTGCCCGCTCGTCGGCATGACCCGCCGAGATCGCCGGTCTTAGCAGCAGCCACGCTGCTACGCCCCTCTGGACTTGGGCCGCGCCTCACCAAGTGCCAGTGGCCACCTGTTCTCGTCCCTCAGACAGGCGGTAAGCCCGAGTCGATGCGCTCTTGAATCGCCGCCGCAGAGCGTGCTTTCAAGTCGTGCACGGCCGCTCGACTGGCGTCTCGCGCCTCGAGCGACGGCAGCAATTCCACGTTGACCTCCACGTTCGACAGCCAGTAGGTGTCTGGTGGAAACATTGCCCGTGTGCCGTGAATGGCGATCGGGACAACCGGGCGTCCACTTCGCGCAGCGGCTCTGAATGCTCCACTTCGAAAGGCTCGCAAGCGGCCGTCATCCGACGTCGTGCCCTCCGGAAACACCAGCAGCGAACGACCAGTCGAGAGTGCGTGCGTCATCGCGTGGCCGCACTCTGCCCGGCTGCGCCACGACGCGCGGTCAACAATGTGCGCGCTGGCGGCTCGAATGGCGGCACCAAGCAACGGGTACTGTGCGAAGACGTGGTTGGACACAAAACGAAGGTCGAACGGCAGGAACGCCAGCAGCACTGCGGCGTCGGCAAGGCTGACATGGTTGGAGACGAACATGACAGGTCCGTCCGTCGGCACGCGCTCGACATGGCGCACCGAGACGCGACAACCGACCAGCCGCAACGCTGCCCGCGCACAACGCTGCACGAGCCGATAGGCCGTGCGCTCGTCTCTCGTCAGCAGCAGGCAGAGACGCAACGGCGGCAACAGGAGCACGAGCGCGGTCGCTACACGCGCGGTGAACAGGGGCGAGCCGCGCGGTGAGGTGGTGACAGACAGACAGCGCCCTTATGCCGCGCGCTTGGTGGAACGGGCAATAGCAAGAAGCAACACGGCCACGCCCCACGCAGAGAGGGCGAGCGCCTGCGGCCACAGCACGTCGAGGCCGACGCCTTTCAGGAAGATCGACCGCAGAATCACCAGGAAATAGCGCACGGGGATGAGATAGGTGATGGGTTGGATTGCGGCCGGCATGTTCTCGATTGGAAAGACGAACCCTGACAGCAGCATCATCGGTATCAGAAAAAAGAACGTCGTCGTCATCATCGCCTGCTGTTGGGTCTGCGAGATGGTCGAGACAAGCAGTCCGAGCGCGAGCGTGCTGACGAGATACACCAGCGTCAGCGCGAACAGCAGGACGTAGCTGCCGCGCATGGGCACGTGAAACCAGAGGATGGCAACGGACAGGACGAGCACCACATCGATCAGCCCGACAAGGCCATAGGGAACGAGCTTGCCGACAATCAATTCCGTGCGAGTCAGTGGTGTCACGTTCAGCTGCTCGAGCGTGCCTAGTTCCTTCTCGCGAACAATGCCCATCGACGACAGGTTGGTGGTAACCACTAGCAGCAGAATGGCGACGATGCCGGGAATCATGAAGTCGCGGCTTTCGAGCCGCGGGTTGAACCAGACTCGAACCACAGGCTGAATGGACGGCGTGGTTGCGTGTCCGCCGCGCGCAGCGGCTGCTCGCAACGACAGGTCCTGGCCGTAGCTCGCAATCAGGTTGGTGGCGTACGACAACGAGAGGCCAGCAGAATTCGCGTCGCTGCCATCCGCGACGATCTGCACAGCGCTCGCGCCACCCTCGGTCAGTGCGGCACCGTAGCCTCGCGGCACGATCAGGGCCAACCAGGCATCGCCCCGCTCGAGCAGAGGATCGATCTCATCCGGACCGTTCACGATCCCCGTCAGCGTAAAACTTGGCGACGCGTCGAAACGGCTGATCAACTCGCGACTCGCATCGGACCGGTCAGCGTCGGCAATCACGATGGGCACGTCGCGCACGTCGGTCGTCGCGGCGTACGCCAGCATGAACAGCTGCACAATCGGCGCGATGACCACGATGCCGAACAGGCGAGGATCCTGGCCGAGCTCGATCAGTTCTTTCCAGATGAGAAACCCTATGCGCCGCATGTCACCTCCACTGCCTGCGCAGGCGCAGCGAGGCCAGGAGCAGAACCACCGCTGAAAAGGCGGCAAGTGACACCAGCTGCGGCCAGATGGCAGACAGCCCCGTGCCTTTCAGCACGATGCCTCGAAGCGCGATGAGAAAATACCGCGCCGGCACGATATGGGTGACGCCCTGCAGAAACGCCGGCATGCTCGCGATCGGAAAAATGAATCCGGAGAGCATGAGCGTCGGCAGGAACGACGCCAGCACGCCCAGCTGAAAGGCAACCTGCTGCGTGTCGGCGAGACTCGAGATCAGAAGCCCGAGGCCAAGCGCACCGAACAGGTAGAGCGAAATCGTGCCCAGCAGGACGAACCACGAGCCACGCATCGGCAACCCGAAGAGCACCATGGCCACCAGCAGAATCGTCAGAGCGGATACCAGCGAGATCGCGTAATACGGAATCGTCTTGCCGAGAATGAAGGACGCGGCATCGATGGGCGCCATTCGCACCTGTTCCATTGTGCCGCGCTCCTTCTCCCGAACGATGGAAAGGGACGTCGACACCACCGATGTGATCATGACGATGTAGGCGATGAGGCCGGGGACGAGAAACAGTGCGCTTCGAAGCTGCGGGTTGTACCAGACACGCGGCAACACGGACACAGTGGGTCCAGAGACGGTGCCTCCGACCATCCGGTACTTCGCAGACTCGCTCTGCAGAATCGTCAACGCATATCCCATGACCGTTGTGGCGGTGTTTGAATTGTCGCCGTCGAGAAGGACCTGCACGGGCACCACGCGCCCGGCAGCAAGGTCGCGCGCCAGACCGTTCGGGATGACTATGACCGCCCGCGCCGCACCTCGATTCATCAGGTCGGTGATGTCGTCTTCACTGCGAACATCGGCGACCAAATCGAAATAGCCGGAATTGACGAACGCCGACACAAGCGATCGGCTCGCCGCTGTGTGGTCCCGGTCTTCCACGGCGAAGCGCACATGGCGGATATCCCAATTGAGCGCATATCCGTAGACCAGCAGGAAGAAGGCGGGCACGAACAGGAGGACCATCAGCGATCGACGATCGCGGAGGATCTGACGCACTTCCTTCCGCCCGACGCTCAGGGCCTTGCGCATCAGTGCCCCCCCTCGGCGACGACGTCGAGAAAGACGTCCTCCAACGACGGCTCGACAGGCTCGATAGCGCGAGCCTCGACGCCGGCGGCAGAGAGCCGCGCCCGCAACGTCTCGGGCGAGACGCCGTCTCGCGCCCGTAAGACGGCGTGCACCGCAGTACCAAATACGCTCGTCTTCTCCACGTATTCCATCGCATCAAGCGCGCGCATCGCCTGAACCGGATTGTCCGACTGGATCTCGAGAATAGAGCGGCCCGCAAACACGCCTTTCAGCTCTCCTGTCGTGCCGAGCGCCGCGAGCCGACCCGCGTGAATGATGGCGATCCGATGGCAGTGCTCCGCCTCGTCAAGGTAGTGCGTCGTCACCAGGACGGTGATGCCGGTGGCGGCGAGCTGATCGATGAGCGTCCAGAACTGGCGACGAGACACCGGATCAACACCGCCCGTCGGCTCATCGAGAAACACAATCGGCGGCTCGTGCAGGATGGCGCAACCAAGCGCCAGGCGCTGACGCCAACCGCCGGCAAGTTCCGACGCACGCATGCCCCCACGGCCGTGCAGACCCGCCATGTCCATGACGAACGTCCGGCGCTTCTCGAAGGCGTCGCCAGACAGCCCGTAGATTCCGCCGAAGAACCGGATGTTCTGGTCGACTGTCAGCTGTTCGTACAGCGAGAAGCGCTGCGACATGTAGCCGATGCGACGCTTCACGCCCTCGGGATCGCGACCCACGTCTATACCGCCCACCGTCGCGCTGCCGCTCGTTGGCTTCAGCAGTCCGCACAGCATCCTGATCGTGGTCGACTTGCCGGCGCCGTTGCTGCCAAGAAAGCCAAACACCTCGCCCTTGCCCACGTCGAACGAGACATGGTCCACGGCGAGGAAACTGCCGAAGGTCCTGGTCAGCTCGTTGACGGTGATGGCGTTCATCGGCCGTTCATCGCCCAATCGCCCGATTCAAGCGCGCCTCCGCAAGACGGGCGGCCGCAATGGCCTGGGTTCGATCAAGCTGCGCCTGCAGGACGGCAACCTGAGCATCCACAACATCGGTGCTGGTTGCGACGCCAGCGGCGAAGCGCTCGCCAATCACGCGGTGCGCCTCGGTCGCGGCGCCGACGCCCACGTCCGCTGCGTCCAGGGCCGCCAGGTTCGAGGCCACTTCCGACACGCGTTGCCGGATCTCGAAGGCATTCGTGGAGTCGAGTTCCGCAAGCCTCGCGCGCACGGCGCGCACGCTCGCCGACGCTTCGGCGGCCTCGTATCGTGACTTGCCGCCGTCGAACAGCGGCCAGTTGACGTTCACCCCGGCGTCCCAGGATTCGCGCCAGTCGCCGACCCTGGGAAAAATGCGCGGGTTCGGACGGGCATAGTCGAGACCGCCCGCAACAGCCACTGTCGGACGCCGGCCAGCGTCAGCCGCACGCTGCCTCGCCTCTGCCCCAGCCACCCGCTCTTCGAGCGCTTGTCGCTCGGGCCTGCGCTGCCTTGCCTCTCCAATGAGCGCGGCGACATCGGCCGGGACCGTCGGCGGAGTGAGCGTTGCCGTTGGAGTGATGTGCGTCGCCGAATCAGCGCCAACGAGTCGAACAAGATCAGCCTCAGCCAGGTCTCGCGCCAACCGGGCCTGAATGCTCAGCATGCGTCGACGAGCCTGTTGCGCCTGCGCGGTCAGCACCTCGTTGGGCGGTACGAGCCCGGCATCCACCTGATTGCGGGCATCGCGCACGTGCTCGGCCATTCGCGCGAGCGACTCATCGACCACTCGAAGAGACTCTTGCGCAACAACGAGGTTCCAGAAGGCGCGGGTCGTGTCCAGTCGAACATCCGCCAGCGTCGCGTCGGTGTCTCGCTCGGCGGCACTCTGTTCGCGGCGTGCCGACGCCTCGATCGCCTCCAGGCGGCCAGCCGTGTAGACGGGCCACTGGACGTCGAGTCGCGCGCGATAGTTGTCGGGGACATCCGGATAGATCACGCGGAGCTGGTTGTTCGGCAGAAGAATGCCGAACTCATCCACGTGGTTGGTCCTTGTGTATCCACCGATGGCATTCACTTGTGGCAACGTGGTCGCGTGTCGCCCTCCGGTGGCTGCGGCCGCGGCGTCCCCTCGCGCCCGTGCGTCTGCGACACGATGACTGGTCGCTGTTGCTCGCGCGACGGCCTCCTCCAGCGAGAGCGTCAGCGGAGGCGCCGCACCAGGCTGCGCCGTGACTCCGGTCGCGACGAGTACGAGACCAGCTGCTGCGCACGCCGTGCGTACGAGTCGAGAGAGGGAGGCAGTGTTCATGACGGGGTTTCTCCGAGCATGCTGACGAAGACATCCTCCAACGATGCCGACACCTTGCGCACCAACGTCACCTCGACGCCCACCTCTGCGAGGTGGCGTGTCAGTTGTGCCGCCGCATCCGTCGGCGCGTCGATCACTCGCACGTGCGCCCGTTCGCCGAACGTCTGCACGTCGGCCACGCCTGGAAGCGACTTGAGCGCAGTCACCGCTCGACGATGGTCGGTCGTCAGCACTTCGAAGAGCGAGCCTGGCAGAGCGCGACGAAGGGCGTCCGGTGTGTCAAGCGCGAGAAGGCGACCGTTGTGGAGCAGCGCCACCCGCGCGCAGCGCTCCGCTTCGTCCAGATACGGCGTCGACATGACGATCGTGATGCGCTGAGAGAGGAACTCGGAGAGCAGCTTCCAGAACTCGCGACGCGATACCGGATCGACCCCTGTCGTCGGTTCATCGAGCACGATGACTCGCGGCTCGTGGATGAGTGTGCAGGCCAGCGCGAGCTTCTGCTTCATGCCGCCGGACAACTGGCCGGCGAGCCGATCGCCGAATGGCGTCAACTGCGTCAGCTCGAGGAGGCGCGTGCGTCTGGCCGCGTAGTCGCGCATGCCGTGGATCTCGGCGAAGAACGCAATGTTCTCGTTGATGCTCAAGTCGGAGTAGAGGCTGAAGCGTTGCGACAGGTAGCCGACCGAGTTGGTGACGGCGCGGTGCTGCGCAACGGGATCAAGACCGAGGACACGGATAGATCCGTTGAGCGGCCGAAGCAATCCGCACATCATCCTGATGCTCGTCGTCTTGCCGGCGCCGTCGGGGCCAATGAGTCCGAACATTTCCCCGGGCCGGATCGACAGGGATAGATCAGTGACCGCCTGCACCGCTCCGTAGCGGTGCGAGACGCGATCGAAGACGACTGCGTCAGCGGACAAACACGATCTCCGCTTCAACAGGCATGCCGACCTTGAACACCCCGGCGGTATTGTCGACAGACACTTTCAAGCGGTAGACGAGTTTCGAGCGGTCGTCCGCTGTCTGGACATTGCGCGGCGTGAACTCGGCACGTTCGGAGATGTAGCTGATCGTCCCCTTGACTCCGTCGCCGCCCGCGTCGGTAAAGAGCGTTGCCGTATCGCCCACCCGCAGACGAGGCACCACGGGCTCGTCAACGTAGATGTTGGCCCAGGCGTGTTCCAGATCCGTGATGATGACGATTGGTGCTCTGGGCTGAACCAGCTCTCCTTCCTCTGCCACTGTTGTCGTCACGACACCAGTCGCAGGTGCGGTGATCGTGGCGTCGCCGATCGCCTTTTCGAGCGTAGCGATGGTCGCGTTCGATGCCTCGATGCGCGCGCGGGCCATCTCCAATTCCTCTCGCCGTGCCCCAGCTCGAACGCGCGACACGCCCTCCTGGGCCACGCGGACGCGCTCACGCGCGGCTTGCGCGCGCTCCTTCGCGACGTTCCGGCGCGCCACGGCGTCGTCTCGCTGCTTTCGGCTGCCGGAGTTCGACGCGAGCAGGCGCTCGAAGCGTTGCACGTCGATCTCTGCGCCGTCCAGGTCGGCATCTGCTGCCGCGACGTCGGCCTGCGTCGATCCGACCTGGGCTTCCGCCTGGCTGATGTCCTCTGCTCTGCTGCCAGCTTGCAGAAGCCTGAGCTGCGCCTCGGCCTGCGCCCGGTCGGCTCGGGCGCGTGTGATGGCGAGGTCGGTGTCCGTCACGTCGAGGGTCGCGACGACCTTGCCCTTCTCCACGCGTTCGCCCTCAGACACCGTGCGGCGAAGGAGGCGCCCGGGTACCTGGGACGCCACCTGCACGTCGGTGGCCTCGATCTGGCCGGACACCCGCACTCGATCGGCGGGAGGCGGCGTCTTGCAGGCGGCAGCCAGGGCGATCGTCGCGATGATCGACGTGCGAGAGAACAGGCTTCGCAGAGTCTCAGTCATAAGCGTGTGGGGTTGTGCGGCGCGCTGAACGCCAGTTGCAGGGAACGCTGGAGGTCTGCCAGAAAGACCTCGGTCGTCAGGGTTGACGCGAGAGCCGGTGCGAGCTTTCGCGACGACAGCTGGCGTCGAACGGGCGTACTGGCCACGAACATCAGGATTGGTGCGATGGTCATGAAGTAGGCAGCGAGAGGGTGCATCCGTCGGAGCACGCCCTGGTCGATCCCGGGCTGCAGAATCGAGCTGAAGGCCTGCGGCACGGCTGCCAGCGCCGCCAGCGTCGACGCGTCGAGATGTGTGCCGCCTTCCGCCACTTCGCGCAGCATGATCGCGGGGAAGTAGGTGTGCTGGTCGATGAATGCGGCCAGCGTGGCGACAGCGGTCGCAAGTCCTGCAGCGGGCGGTGCGCCCGCACCTGCGATAGCCTGGAGTTCGGTCGCGATCTTTTCGAACGTCGTCCGCAACAAAGTTCGATAGAGTCCCTGTTTGCTGCCGAAGTGGTAGTACAGCATCGCCTTGTTCACCTTGGCGCGCTTGGCGATGCGGTCGACCCTGGCGCCAGCGTATCCTCGCTCGGAGAACTCGAGCGCGGCGACGGCGGCGATGCGTTCGGGTGAGACTCGGGCAACTCGAGGCATTGAAACTAACCGTTTAGTTAACTATAAGAGATCGAGCGCCTGCGAGCATGAAAATCGTCATCGCCGGAGGAACCGGGTTTCTCGGCCATCACCTGACCGCCGCGTTCCTCGCCGATGGCCACGCCGTCGTCGTCCTGTCGCGCCGTATGGGTGTCCGCGTTGCGACGGGTGCCAGCGTCGTGCGCTGGGATTTTGCCGACGCACGCAGCGGATGGACGAAAGCGATCGACGGTGCGGACGTGGTGGTGAACCTTGCCGGAGAGCCCATCGCGGAGCACCGATGGACCGCCGCGCAGAAGGGACGAATCGAAGACAGCCGTGTGAACGCCACGCGCCAGTTGGTGTCGGCGATAGCAGGGGCGAAGCGGCCGCCGTCCGTGTTGATCAGCGGGTCCGGCGTCGGGTTCTATGGGCCATGCGGCGACGAGTTCGTCACGGAAGACACGGGAGCCGGGCACGACTTTCTCGCCGGCGTCTGTCGGCGGTGGGAGGCGCAGGCGGTCGAGGCGAGTTCACCAACCACGCGGGTGGTGTGCATCCGCACGGGGCTTGTGCTCGAGCGCGACGGCGGTGCCCTGCCGAAGATGCTCACGCCGTTCCGCCTCGGCGTTGGTGGTCGTGTGGGGACGGGGAGGCAGTACTGGCCCTGGATTCATCGCACCGACTGGATCAATCTGGTCCGTTTTGCGATCAACACGGCGGAGGTCGCCGGGCCGATGAATGCCACGGCTCCTGAGCCGGTGACCAACGCGGTGTTCGCACGTGAGCTGGGGCGTGCGATGGGCCGGCCAGCCTTCATCGCAGCGCCGGGACTGGCGCTCCGAATCCTCCTGGGCGAGATGGCGAATGCGCTGCTGCTAACAGGTCAGCGCGCGGTTCCGGCAAAGGCCGATCGCCTCGGCTTCACCTTCGCGTATCCAACGCTCGCGCCGACGCTCGCTGCGCTGTTCAAAACGTAGGCTTCAGACTAGGGGCTTCAGGCTCTCAGCTGGGCGATGGGCAGTGGGCGATGGGCGGTGGGCTCGTAGGAGAACACGCGTGATCTCGGGACGCGCCCAGAGCAGCGTGACCGACGACGAGGCCAATCGCCTACCGCCTATTGCCTAGCGCCTGAAGTAGGGAACCCGCTTAGATGAACGTCAGACCCGCATTCCTGAAATCGCCATTCAGGATGGCGCGCGAGTCTGCGCCCAGCCAGGAATCGAGGACCCGCGCGTAGACCGAGCGGAAATCGGTTTCGAACTTCACGTCGCCTGCGGCGTTCTCGAGCGTTGGGTTGTTCACGTCGGTGTTCAGGTTGGGCGCCGTGCCGTAGAGGCCACCGTGGACGCCACCGCCCATCGCCAGCATGACCGACGCCGAGCCGTGGTCGGTGCCGTTACTGCCATTTTCAGAAATGCGCCGGCCGAATTCGGAGAACGACAGCACGAGCGTATTGCTGAAGAGGCCTTGATTGGTCAGGTCGGTGTAGAACGCGAAGAGCGCGTCGTTCAGCGTCGCCATCAAGTTGAAGTAGCTGCCGTTGTTCTGGTTGGGGTTTTGCGCCGAGTGCGTATCGAAGCCACCGGTGGTGACGTAGAACACGCGCGTGCCGATACCGCGGATCATCGAGCCGGCAACAGCCTTCAGCGCCTGCCCCAGGCCCGTGTTCGGATACGTGACCGTGCCGTTGTAGGTAGCCACGGTTGCGACGCGGTCGAGCGTCGACATGGCGGCCTGCGCGTTCGAGTAGACGAACGACAGTTCGGGCTGGTCGACAGGAACGTGGGAGTTGATGCGAATCGCCGCTGCGCGCTCTGCCGCGGCTTCCGCACCGGTGTTGGGGCTCGAGAACGCGTAGGTGGCCGGACTCAAAATGGCGGGCACCGACACCTTGTTGGACTGCAGTACGCGCGGCAGGTCGCGCGTGGTGTTCCATCCGACCAGAGCATCGACCGGCGACGGCAACGAATCCAGATACCGCCCCACCCACCCGTTGCTGGTTGGATTCCCAGGATCAGCTGTGGCCCAGATGTCGGTGCCCTGAAAGTGCGAGCGACTCTGATTCGGGTAGCCAGACCGTTGAATCAACGCCAGCTGACCGCGATCGAACACCTGCTTCAACCCGGTGAGTCTCGGATGCAACCCGAGCGGCACCTTGGACGAGTCGGTACCCACCTGCAGGACCGTTCCAGCTGGAATGCCGATCGTTGGACGTCGCGAATAGTAGAACGGGTCGTTGTAGGGAACCAGCATGCTGAGCGCGTCGTTTCCGCCGCTCAGATACAGCACGACCAGATTGCGCGACGTGGCGCCCTGCGCGGATGCCAATTCAGTGAGGATCTGCGGCGCAGCGTAGGTGACCGTGAAGGCCGCGACACCGCCCTTGAAGAACTGCCGTCTGGTGACCTTCATACGAACTGGTACTCCGGCGTGCCGGCTACGAGGTGCACGAGCCCCGGAACCTTCGCCTGCAACTGCGCCGTGCTGCCCGTCCACGCGCCCGTCGCGCGCAAGTACGCGAGGAGTGAATCAGTCACTGTCAGGTCGAGCGCTGGCGTCTTCAACGCGTCGAGCACGAACGCCAGCAACGTTTCGGGCGATGTCGCCGAGTTCTTGGCAGCAGCCGCGAGGTTGAACTTCTGATTCGCAGCCAGTTGCGACGCGAAGTTCATACGGGCCAGCATGGATCCCGTGGAAAACCATGATCGGCCCAGATCCCAGCCAGCCACATCGGGTGGATCGAAGAGGTTCATCCCCATGTTGGCCAGCGGGGTGAGCGCGTCTGCGAGGGAGAAACCGTTCCAGCCGATGTCCTTCAACGACCGAACCAGGAACTCCACGGGCCAACCGAAGCGCGTGAACATGACGGCGCGGTCTCCGAACTCGGGCGACACGAACAGCTCGCGCATCACTTCCTTCATGTCGTAGCGCGTGCGGAAGTAGACGGCTGACAGGTTGCTCAGGAACGACTCCGGCACGTCACCGCTCTCGGACACAAAGAATCGGTACAGCTTCTTTGCAAGATACCGGGGCGTTTCGGGGTTGGCCGCCAGGGCGTCGATCAGGTCCAGGCCATCCTGCATGCCGTCTGCCGCGGCTCGTGCCTGAATCGTCTTGTTCCCATCGCCGTAGATTGGGAAGCTGAAGATCTTCGCGGTCGTGTCGTGTTGCCCCGGCACGTACGCAAACTGGTACCGTTGCGAGCCGTCGGCCGCGGCGCCCGGTCTAGCCACATTCCATCCAGTGAACACGCGGGCGGCTGCGTACACGTCGGCCTCGGTGTAATGTCCGACGCCCATCGTGAACAGTTCCATGATCTCGCGGCCGAAGTTCTCTTGCGGCCGGGCCCTGGTGTTCGTGTTGCCATCCAGCCAGAAAAGCATGGCCGTGTCTTTTGC
>JBEBGB010000118.1:0-11611 GCA_040081675.1 Vicinamibacterales bacterium | reverse complement strand
GGTCTTTCGCTCGCCGCCTGGATCTTGCCGTTTGGGAGCAACCTGTTGTCGTTCTCGCAAGCGGAGACGGCGTTGCTGGTGTCGGCACCTTTGACCAGGCGTCAGCTGGTGCTCTATCGCATGATGCGCTCGCAGGCGGCTGTCCTTGCAGGCGCGTTGATCATGGCCCTCGCATATCCAACCGGGTCGCTGTTTGGACGGCTCCGTGGACTCGTCGGTGTCTGGCTGCTGCTCACGACGAGCCACGTTTTTGCCACCATCGTCACCTTGGCCCGTGCGCACATCAGGCAAGGAAAGGGGCTGCCGCGTTTCGCCTGGCCAGCGCTGGCCATTTCAGTGGCTGCGTTGTGGGGCGTTGTCCTGCCGCTGACCTCGACGGCGTCAGCGGCACTGACGACCGACGGCGCCACCCTTATCGAGGCCGTGACCACACTGGCTGGACAGCGTCCGACGTACTTCTTCCTGCTCCCGTTCACCTCGATGGTCCGCCCGTTCTTTGCGGGCGGTGCGATCGAATTCGTGGTCGCCTTCGCGTCGGCCTTCGCGGTGTACCTCGTGGCGGTGCTGTGGCTCGTCTGGGCCGACTCCTGCTCGCCCGATATCGCCGATGCGAGCATCGATCGACAGTCCGGTCTTCCACCCAGACGCGAGCATGCCTACCAGCGTCGTGAGGTGGCATGGCGTCTCGCACCCACGGGCCGCGTGGAGATGGTGTTCATGTGGAAGGCGGCGTTACGAACCTTGCGAGCGATCGACGGCTCGACGGTCGTGCGCCTCCTGATCCTGCTCCTCGCCCTGGGCGTGGCCATACAGTTTGCGACTCGGGCGCGCGAACTCGTGATCCTCATGGGTGCGTTCTGCACGCTTGGAGCGCTGTTCACGACACTCATGGCGCCGCAGCTCATTCGCATGGACCTCCGCGAGGACCTGGCTCATCTCGTCTGGCTCAGGGCGTGGCCGGTGCGCGGAGTCGCCGTCTTGCGCGGAGAGATTCTGTGGCCCGCGCTCGTGGTCACGCTCGTCGCCTGGGTTTTCGGCGCGACAGCGCTGGTCCTCTCGCTTGCCTCACAGTCCCGCATTCCGCTCGCCAGTCGCACGGCGGTGTGGCTCGCGTTCCTGCTCCTCATTCCGGGCGTGGTGTTGGCGCAGTACACGATCCACAACGCGATCGCTGTCATCTTCCCTGGCTGGATTCCGCTTGGAGCGTCGCGTCCGCGCGGGGTCGATGCGGCTGGTCAGCGGATGATCGTGCTGGCAGCCAGCTGGGGAGCGATGCTCGTGGCCCTCGTGCCCGGAGTCGCTGTCACCGCCGCGCTGTCGTGGCTGATGCGACCCCTCGTGGGCGCCTGGGCCCTCCCGGCCGGCGCGCTGGTGACGACGCTCTGCGTGATCGGTGAGATGGTGCTGGTGACACGGGCGCTCGGCCCGGTCTACGAACGACTGGACGTGACGAGCACCGAGCGACCGGACTAGAAACCGTGCGTCCCTCTCGAACACGAGCTTCAGGTCGAGAACATGGGGAAGAAGCCGAGGTCGCAGATCGAGGTGCGGGACCGCAGCAGGGCGTTGGGCTTCAGGCTTTAGGCTCTGGGCCTTGCCTTCGGTCGCACTGAGCTTCGCGCGTCTTTCTCGTCACGCTGTCTCTCGCGCGGCCCACAGCTTATCGCCCTTCTATGGTGCGGCTGGGGCCTGGTCGGTGTAGCGCACGACTTCGTGGCCGTCGATGATCTCGACTTGACGGAAGATCTGCAACGCCGGCGCCGACACCGAGGAAGCCGCCGACGTTTCAGTTCCGGCCAGTCCTCCGATGCGTTTGACGTAGTCGCGAGTCTCGGCAAAGGGCGGTACGGACTGACCGAAGCGGTCGACCGCGCCGGGGCCCGCGTTGTAGGCCGCAAGCGCCAGACGTTCGTTGCCGCGATATCTGTCGAGTAGCTGCCGCAGATATGCGACGCCGGCCCTGACGTTTTCGCTGGGGTCGAAGGCGTCCGAGACACCGAATTGACGCGCGGTGGCTGGCATCAGCTGCATCAACCCCATCGCGCCCTTGCTTGAAATCGCGCGTGGGTTGAACGCCGATTCCACCTGGATCACCGCTCGAACGAGACCCGCCCGCACTCCGCTTCGCGATGCATGCGCTTCAATCACAGCGTCGAACGAGCGCGAGCGCTTGGGTTCGACTGCGCGTGTCGCTCGGATACCTTCCGATTTGGGTACTTCAAAAGACGGGATGCCCAGGTTCGTACCCGGCGGCACATTCGATACCACGAGTGAACCGCTCGCATCGACCCAGCTGTAGATCTGCGCGTCGATCGGGCGCGTGCCGGCAGCCAGCAACGTAAGTGTTGTAACAGCGCGGCGAAGCGCGAGAGAGGTTCGGAGCCACGTAGGGAACACCACTGTGACGGAGGTATCGGCGAGTCCATCGCTCGGGTGCAGCGCGAACCGAAAGGCCCCTCCAGGTTTCGCGCATTCATGTGCAGCTGCATGCGATGGAGGTAGGTTCTGAACAGGCCCCGCTTTTTATTTCCCGTCCCCCAAGCTTTCGGCGCATGCCCCGCAAATTGTGAATGTCGGCGAGCAGTTGGCCAGTCCGAGACTGGCGGCAACATCCACGTAACATATTGATATGCAGCCGGTTATCGCGATGGATGCGTCCGTGCCTGGATCATGGACCGCCGCTTGCGATTGACCTGTCGGGAGGATTCGATCGGGGCATTCCTCAGCGCCTTGCGAGTGTTCGCTCCGAGAGACACACAGCATGACCACGACACCAGCGACGACCGACGCCACTCCTGACACGACCACGCCTGCCGGAGTAGCCCCTGCGGGAACATGGAAGCGAGGCGGCGCAGCCATCGCCATGTTGGCGCTTGGCACGTTGACGCTCTTCGCGGTTGAGCGCCCGTCACCCGCTTCACATTCGCCGAAACTCGATCGTGCGCTAGTGGCGTGGACGGCGGGCGACAGCTCACGCCCAGTGCGCGTGATCATTCACACAAAGCCTGGCGCAGCAAGCCGTGTCATGACCCGCCTCCGCGCCACCTCTGCATCAGTGCGAGTCTCGAGCACGCCGGACCTGCTCATCGCCGACCTCTCACTCGAGGCGCTCACACGGGCAGCGGCCGACCACGACGTCGTTCGGTTGTCTGGCGATGCACCCGTGGTTGGAATGGAGTCGAGGAGATCAACGACATCGAGCTCGATGCCGTCTGCGGGCAACCGAGCTGGATGGGGTCCCGTCAAGGTGCTGAACATCGCCGCAAACTCCCTCTCGTCAGACAACATCGAGAGCGCGTCCGGGAGCCGTCTTCCGTCGCGGACGCGATAACGCTCACGTTACGAAGTCGTCAGTGGGGTGGCGAAATGGGACAGCCGGTCCAACTCCGCCATCTATTGCCTGCGCTCAGGCAAGCGTGTCTGCAGGCCAGTGCGCAATCTGACCTGGCGAACCTGTGGGTACGCGATTTGTTGTCCGGATCTCGGACACACGTCGCGGTTCTCTGTGTCCGCTGGCCATGAAATCACACGACGAGATCGACGAGTTCGGGGGCGAACAGCCCGTTGAGGAAGGCGGAGGGATCCAGACCGGCCCTCCGCTGTCCGTTCAACGCGTCCGGACGCTCCGCGAAGTCGAGCAAGAGCACGTCCAATACGCGCTCCGTGTCTCCAATGGAAACAAGAAGCGGGCAGCGGCGGCGCTCGGCATCAGTCGCGACACGTTGTACCGAAAGATTGCAGAGTTCGGACTTGCAGCGAACGCACCCATAGACCGCGTAGAAGCCGGTCGGAGGCGTTCATGAGCCGTCCGGCTGCCGCGACGACGTCTGCCGGCGAAGGGCTGTCAGACATGCCCTGGGCCGCTCGCTTCTACGTGTGCGTCATGATCGCCGCGGGCTTCCTCTGTTTGTGCCTGGCCTTGCCGCGGATCGACCTCAGTTCCCCTGGGTGGCTGGCGGCGTTGCTGGTGATCGGACTGGCAACAGCCACGATCCACGTGCCGCTGCCGCTCGCACAAGGACGCTCGTCGATGTCGGTGTCGCACGCCGTCGTGGTCATGGCCATGCTGACGTCCGGGCCCGCGGCTGCGGTGCTGCTCGTCGTGGCCACGACGCTGGTGCAGTCAACCGTTCGCACTCGCCTGGTGAGCCGGCCGCACCGAACGCTGTTCAACATCGGCTCGCTTGCTGTGACGGTCACGCTTGCAGCCGGCACGTACTCCTACTTTCGAGTCGACCACGGAAGTTGGCTCAACACGGTTGGCGGCCCTCTGGCGTGCGCCGAACTCGTGTACTTCCTGGTCAACACGGTGCTTGTCGCGACCGCCGTCGCGCTGTCGACCGGGCAGCCGCTGCTTCGTGTCTGGCGGTCCGATTTCATGTGGACCAGCCCAGGCTACTTTCTCGGCGCCATGGCCGCGGTGACCGCGTACTCGTTGTCGCCGCAGAACGTCTACTGGTGGGCAGCGATCGCGCTGCCGCTGTACCTGATCATCGATAGCTACCGAACCTACATCAGCCGCCTGAAAGCGGGGCAGGAGAAGGCGCAACAGGCGCTGGAAGTGCAGTTCGGCATCGTGCAGGCGCTGGCAGCCGCGATCGAGTCGAAGGATCGGACCTCGCAGAGCGAACTGCATCGGTTCATGGTGTACGCAGAGTCGCTGGCCAAGGCCGTTGGCCTCAGCGAAGACGAAGTTCACGCCGTTCGCACTGCGGCGCTGTTGCACGACATCGGGAATCTGGCCGTGCCCGAACACATTCTGGCGAAGCCCGGACAGTTGACGTTCGACGAGTTCGAACGTGTCAAGATCCACACGCGCGTTGGAGCCGAGATCCTCAAGGCCATCCCGTTCCAGTCGCCAGTTGCGCCGCTCATTCTCGGACATCACGAGCGTTGGGACGGCAGCGGCTATCCGTCGGGGCTGAAGGGCGACGCCATTCCAAAGGGCGCGCGCATTCTGGCCATTGCCGACGCGTTCAGCGCGCTTCTGAGCGACCGTCCGCATCGCACGGCCATGTCCTACTGGGAGGCGCTCGCCACGGTGAAGGGCTGCGCCGGTTCGTGGCTCGACCCGGCGCTTGTGGAGCGGTTCGTCGAAGTTCTGCCCGAAGCCGAGGCCCGACTCCAAGCCTCCGCAACGGCGGCCGGACTCCTCCTGCCTGCGTCGGATGCGAATCTGAACGGCGACGGCGCGTTCCAGGACATCGCGGTTGCGCGACACGAGGCGCGCGCGCTGTTCGAGATCGCCCGGGCCCTCACATCGACGCAGGGCGTGTCCGAGGCCGTGGACGCCATCGTCGAGAAGCTCGCCGACCTCATTCCCATCGACCATGGTGCGCTCTTCATCTGGGACACGAACCAGGCGCGGTTCTCGTGTCGCTATGCCACTGGTCCTCGGCGGGACGCGCTCATGGGTATCGACGAACCGGCCTTCGACCGCCTGCAGGCGCGGGTTGGTGAGGACGTGCTGTCGGCGTTCGATGCGGCGCCGCCGGCTGTGATGGTCGCTCGGCTCGAGATCGGCGACCGCCTGCTGGGTGCGCTCGCACTGGTGGGCGCAGATGGAGGCGCGCGTCGCGACTATCAGCGGCTGTTGGAGCACGTTGCACCCCAGGTGGGCCTGGTCATCCACAACGCCATCTCGTTCGAAGAGACGCGTCAGCTATCTTTGACCGATCCATTGACGGAGCTTCCGAACCGCCGTTATCTTGTGCAGCATCTCGGGCTCGAGCTGTCGCGAGCCGATCGGCACGGCAGCCCGATTGCGTTGCTGCTGATGGACGTGAACGACTTCAAGGAGATTAACGACACCCAGGGTCACAGCGCGGGCGACCATGTACTCAAGGAGATTGGTCGCGTCGTACGATCGCTCTTGAGGCCCTACGACGTCTGCGCCAGGTTCGGCGGTGACGAGTTCGTGCTCGTGCTGTGGGACTGCGACATGGCGCAGGCCGAGCGTCGGCGACAGCAGCTCGAGGAGATGATTGCCAGAATCGGCGTCGCAGCCGATGATGGTTCCCTGGTCACGACCTCTGTGAGTATTGGGATCGCGGTTTATCCGATGGATGGACACGGCACCGATCAGTTGCTCGCCGCGGCAGACTCGAGGATGTACGAGCGCAAAGCCGCCAGGAGAGCGATGCTGGGCCGTGGCATGAGCCGCGTGGTGGAGTTGACATGAGCCCCGACATCGATCCTCGACGGGACTGGGTCACGTTTCTGCCCACGCTGAGCACGCCTCGCCTGACGCTGCGTGAAACCATGCTGTCCGACGCGGCGGCGCTGTGTCGACACCTGGCGACCGAGGAAGTGTCGAAGCTGATGATGCAGCCTCCGGACGCGCCGGAAGGGTTTCAACGCTTCATCGGATGGGCGCATCGCGAGCGGGTGGGCGGTCGCGGGTTCTGTTACGCCATCCATCCTGCCGATTCGCCTGAGCCTGTCGGCCTCATCCAGGGACGCGCCATGGAGGCAGGCTACGGCATCACGGAGTGGGGCTTCTGTATTGGCGCGTCGCACTGGGGCACCGGCGTCTTCTTCGAGGCGTCCCGGCTGCTCGCCGACTTTCTCTTCCGCCGGGTCGGCGTCCGACGCCTCGAGGCGCGCGTGGTCGTACAGAATGCGCGCGCGGGCGGCGCTCTGAGAAAGCTGGGTGCGGACGCCGAGGGCGTCCTCCGCCGGGGCGTCGAGCTTCGTGGGGCACAACTCGACCAGACGCTGTGGGCCATCAAGTGCGGCGACTGGCTGGCGCGTGTCCCCGAGCCGATCGGTGTGGTGCAGTCGGGCGAGATTGTCGACGACGTGTCGGACGCGAGTCCCCCGCGTCGGCCGCGTGGCGCGTGGACGCTGCAGCCACCCATCTTCTCGACGGAGGCCTGTACGCTGCGCGAACTGGTGCTCGAGGACGCGCAGCCGCTCTTCGACATGATGTCCAACAGAACGGTTGCCGACCTGCTGCCACCAGCGCCGCCAACCGTCAGGGGGTTCGAGCAATTCATCGAGTGGACGCAGCAGCAGCGGCAGTTGGGCCGTTCGATCGTCCTCGGCGTCGTGCCGCCAGGTGGGACACACGCCGTCGGATTCTTCCAGTTGCACTCGGTCGCGCCGCAGTTCGTCACGGCAGAGTGGGGCTTCGTGCTCGACGCGGCCTACTGGGGTTCGGGGCTGTACAAGGCTGGTGCCGAGCTCATGCTGTCGGTGGTCTTCGACACTATCGGCGTCCGGCGTCTCGAGGCTCGGGCTGCCGTCGACAATCCCCGCGCAACGGGCGCGCTCCGCAAAGTGGGAGCGACACCCGAGGCGCATCTTCGCCGCTCGTTTCTCGTCGAGGATGAAGAAGGTGACGACATGCTCTGGTCGCTGCTGGTCGACGAGTGGCGGGCGCGGACGGCCGGCGGCATGAGCAAGACCACGGAGTCCGTTGGGTCGCCAGATGGCGGAGCGCCTCCCGACAACGGAGGCTTTCAGCTTGTCTCGAATGCGGCCATCGACTCAGGTCATTGAACGACGCTGCCTCTAGGCGCCCTCCATCATGCGAATCTCTCTCTCCGCCCCGTCCCCCAGCGCATCCAACGCCGCTTTGTAGGCGGGGCCGTCGTGGGTGGCAATGGCTTGGTCGAGACTGTCGAACTCGATCAGCACAGTGCGTTGCATCAAGCCGCCTTCGTAAACCTGAGCGGGCAGGCCGCGCGCGAGAAATCGACCTCCGCCGCCCGTGATGGCAGGGCCGGCAAGCGCCGCATAGGCGGCAAGCTTGTCGGGGTCTTTTACTGCGCGATACACGCTAATCCAGTAGGCCTTTGGCATCGTGTCCTCTCAGCGCTATTTTCGCACTTCGTAGCGGAGTGCGACCATGCCGCTCTTGTACGCTTTCATTTCAACGAGGTGCAGGGCGACATCGTTGTCGAGCCCTTCGAAGAATGGGATCCCGTCACCGATCAGGACGGGCATGATCGAATAACGAACCTCGTTGACGAGTCCCAGCCGAAGGCACTCACCGGAGACGGCACCGCCTCCGACGAACCAGATGCTGCGGAAGGATGGCTTCAGCCGCTCGTTCACGAAATGCGAGAGATCGCCCGAGTAGAACTCGACCGTCTCTCTGGTCTTCGGCAACTGGCGACGGGTCAGGACGAACGTCGGCTTGTCGCCGTAGGACCAACCGAACCCCTTGGCCTCGAAATCCAGTGCGGTCTCGTAGGTACGTGAGCCCATCACGTAACAGTCGATCGTCTCGAGGAACTCGCGGACGAAATCCGGGTCCATGGTGTCCCCGCCCTCGAACGTGTCGGATGTTTCGAGCCAGTCGACCCGCCCGTCCTTTCGGGCAATGAACCCGTCGAGGCTTGCCGCCATGTGGACGGTCACGCAGCACTCTTTGCTCGCCATCACGTCTCCACCTGCCACTAGTCGTGCCTGGTTCTTTTACGATCGGCCTCGGTTGGGACCAAGGTGCCTGGCACGTCCGCACCTGAGCGAAAGGACAATGACCTTCAACCGATTCTGCTGAGGCGATAGAACCGCGTGGCGGTTCCCGCGAACAGGTCGGCCTTCTCGGTGCTGCTTGCGCCCTCTCGAGCCGTTTCATTGGCTCACCTCGTGAATTGCCTGTTGAACTTCTGACGCCGGGCGGCTGTGCCCCTGCCCGTGCAGGCGAACTGCCACATGGTTCGCGCGCGTCGCGCACATGATCGCACAGGACCACTCGCGCATCTGCTTCATTTGGATGGTGGGGTCGGCGTCCAAACCCAACGAATGCTGACCTCGCGGTCCAGGTCGCGCAGCCCCGGTCTGACCGAGCGCAGCGCTCGTCAGTTAACCGGCGCTCGCTTGCCGGAGCAAGGCTCTGATCCACTCGCTGGTCGCGGCTTGACTCACGTCTCTGCCGCGCGCGTCCCGGTCGGTCACTCTCGCGCCGCGCTCCATCAAGAGCCTGGCAATGCTGGCCTGTTGTTCTCGCGACTGTGAAGAACCGCTTCCTCCACGCCCGGTGGTTTGAACTGCCAGGTGCAGGGGCGTTGACCCCGAGTTGTTTGGCTGCCTCGAGTCGGCACCGCCGTCCAAGAGCGCTCTCACGGCCGCCAGCGACCGCGTTCGGACCGCGCGATGCAGCGGTGCGACGCCCGAGCGATCCACAGCGTTGGCGTCTGCGCCAGCCGACACGAGGAACTCGATCGTTTCTGCCTGTGCGATCGGATCCCAGCGATTCGCGTCCGCAGCGTAATGCAGCGGCTCCGCGCCTCGGCGATTCCTCGCTCGGCAATTGGCGCCGTGCTCAATCAGCAGCTGCGCAACTCGAGGCCGAAAGGCCGCGGCGGCCATGTGGAGAGCCGTATCGCCCTCGTAGAGGTAGTGCGCGATGCTGGTGTAAAAGAAAGTCGAGGCACCCTGACGTCTCGCACCCACATCCGACATCAGCGTCGCCAGTGAGCGATCGCGAGCCAGGAGGCCAGACACCTCGTTGACGTCTCCGTCGACGACGCTGCGGATGAAATCGAGAAAGCCTGAGCCCATGGTTCTCGTCGATGGTGGATCGCGCTGACGCGCTGCCGCTCAGCCACGAGCGACGGTCATCGCTCGCCCTTCACTCGAGCCGAGAGAGCTCACTAATCGAGACGTAGTATCCGTCCGGATCGCGGAGTGAGAACTCTCTGGTTTGAGTATTCGGGTTCGTGTGCGGCTCCTCTTCGAGCCGCGCGACGAGAGTGCGCGCTCGTGTCAGTGACATCTCGAAATCGTCGACGCGGAAGAACAACAGGAGTCCGTTGCCGGCTGTGGCCGTGTCCGGGCTCAGCAACGATGGATGTTCGTGCGCGCCCCACCGGTGGAGGCAGAGCAGGACCGTTCCGTCCGAATCAAGGATCTGCCCAAAGTGAGCATGGCTCGGTCGAGTCTCGAGCTGGCCGAAGAGCGCCTGGTACCATGTGAAGCTGCTCGGCACATCGCTGACGCCGATGATCGTCCACGTGCGTTTCATGAGGTTGCTCCAGTCACTACATCGGCGATGTCCGGCACCGCGAGGCGAGCAGTCCGGTGGCCTTGCTGAGGTCCAGGTCCGCGATGAGAAGGCCTTCCTGTCCGTACGGGTGAAAGGCGTGCAGCGTGCCGTCCGGTCGCGCAATCGCCGACGTCGTACCGGATCCCTCGCTGGCGCAGTTCACGGACGCGAAGAAACAGGTGTTCTCGGCTGCGCGACACAGTACCGCCTTCTCATGGAACGTGTTGGCGGGGTCGGCGAACGTGCGGGGACGATAGCTCCCGGGCTCGGCGACGTGCGCATGTGGGTGAAACACCACCTGCGCGCCTCGACGGACCGCCCATCGAACGGTCTCTGGATAGCGCCAGCCTTCGTGGCAAATCACGACACCAAAGGTCAGCGGTCCCGTCGTGAACACCTGGCGTTCGCTTCCGAACGCGGGATATGTCACTTCCTCCGACGGGTCGAGCTGTATCTTGTCCTGCCATCCGGCGATGGTGCCGTCGGGACGTATCACGCACGCGGTGATCTGCAAGCCACGGCTGGTCACGCGTTCCGTACCAAGAATCACGGTGATGCCGGCGGCTTTCGCGGCATCCGCTACGGCACTGCACGCGCGTTCGAGGAAGGCGGGATCGGGTGCACGCAGGGTCGTGCCCGGCCAGCGATATCCAGGGACGAAGCACTCCGGAAAACAGATGACCGTCGCGCCGCGCTGGCCTGCGTCGTGTACGGCTGATATTGCCAGAGAGACGGACTCGTCAGGTGTTGCAGGCACACGGAGATTCGCGAGCGCAATCCGGACGGTACTCATGACTCTACTGCTATCCGAGCATCGATTGCAGTGCCGACGGCGCCGCCGCGAGCATCTCGTCGATCTTCTCCGGGTGCTTGCCGCCAGCTTCGGCGAAGTCGGGTCGCCCGCCTCCGCCACCACCAACGATGGGTGCAAGAGCCTTGACGATGGCGCCAGCCTTCACGCGCGACGTGAGATCGGGCGTGACTGATACGACCATCTGCACCTTGCCGTCGTTGGCGGACGCAATAACCACGACGCCACTTTGTAGTGTTGCCTTGAGCGAGTCGGCGAGCCCTCGAAGCGCATCCTTGTCCAGGTCTGCCACCTTACGCAGGGCCAGCTTGATACCACCGACGTCAATGGCGTCGTCGCCACTCGACTTGCCCGAGCCGCCACCCATGGCGAGCTTGGTCTTGAGCTGCGTGAGCTCGCGCGCCAGCTTCTTCACCTCGCTGTGCAGCCGTTCAATCGTGTCGACCGCCACGTCGGGATTCACGTTCAGCGCGTCGATGATGCGCTGCAGCGCCGCGCGCTGCTCTTGTGCGTGAGCGACAGCACCGAGGCCCGTGATGGCTTCGATTCGACGCACACCGGCTGCGACGCCGCTTTCGGCAAGGATGGAGAACGAACCGATATCGCCAGTCGCCGAGACGTGAGTGCCTCCGCAGAGCTCGACGCTGAAGCCTGGAACGCTGACGACACGAACACGGTCTCCGTATTTCTCCCCGAACAGTGCGGTTGCGCCAGATGCGATCGCCTCTTCGGTGGAGCGCACTTCAGTGTTGACCGGCGTGTTCCGCACGATCTGCTCGTTGACGATCTGTTCGATGCGGTCC
>JBEBGB010000653.1:0-3088 GCA_040081675.1 Vicinamibacterales bacterium | reverse complement strand
CAAGGTTCTCGTCCCGACCGTGTCGCCGATCAGTTGCGGAGCGAACTCGCGCTCATGCTGTCTCGCGAGGTGCACGATCCAGGTGTCGGTTTCTTGACGCTGACCCGCGTGCACGTCAGTCCCGACCTTCAGCAAGCGCGTGTGATGTACACGGTCCTCGGCGACGACAAGGCGCGCGCCAGCACGGCGAAGGCACTGGTGCGAGTCGCGCCGTTTCTGAAGCGGCAGATTGGCAATCGGCTTCGATTGAAGCGCGCACCTGAGCTGAAGTTCGTCTACGATGAATCGGTGGCCGGTCAGGATCGCATCGAGCAGATCCTTCACGAGTTGCAGGACACTCCCAAGAGCGACGCGGAGTCCGATGAGTAACGGGAACGAACTCGCGCAGATCGTTGACGCGATCAAACAGAAACAGCGGTTCGTCGTGTCGTCGCATTCGCGACCCGACGGTGATTCGATCGGATCGCAACTGGCCTTCGCCTATGCGTTGCGTGCGCTCGGCAAGGACGTGACCCTGATCAACCGGGACGCGGCCCCCCCGCCGTTGATGGCGTTCCCCGGCGTGCCGACGATCCAGATCGCCGACGCAGTCAGCGGCGAATTCGATGCCGCCGTGATCATGGAGTGCGGCGACATCGCTCGGCCAGGCGTGGCGGGCCTCGAGCGCTACTTCCTGATCAACATCGATCATCACCCGGGCAACACGGGGTATGGCGCGATCAACTGGTTCGACGAATCGGCTGCGGCCTGCGGCGAAATGGTGTTCGACCTGATCAACGCGCTTGGCGTGCCGATGACGGTCGACATCGCCACCCACATCTATCTCGCCATCCTTACCGACACCGGGTCGTTCCACTACTCGAGCATCTCGCCTCGCACCTTCGACATCTGCAGGCAGTTGCTCGAGGCGGGCGTCGATCCGGTGGGCGTCGCCCGCAGCGTCTACGACAGCAGCAACATGGGTCGGCTGAAGCTGTTCGGCGCTGTGCTGAGTGCCATGCAGATCGATCCGTCGGGACGAATCGCGATCGTGTACCTGGATCACGAGATGGCGCTCGCGGCCGGCGGCACCTACGACGATACGGAGGGGCTGATCAACCTGCCGCTGACGGTGAAAGAGATTCAGTCGGTCGTCTTCTTCAAGCAGAACGAGAGCAACTCGTACCGCGTCAGCATGCGCTCGAAGGGCGACATCGACATCGGCACGGTCGCCAAGCAGCACGGTGGCGGCGGACACAAGAACGCGGCTGGTTGCTCGGCCGACGGACCAATCGACATCCTGCGCAAGCAGTTCGTCGAGGAGATCGAGCAGGCGATTGATGGACGGCCTGCTCATCGTTGACAAGCCATCAGGTCCCACCTCTCACGACGTTGTCGCCCGCGTTCGCCGCATCCTCGGGGAGCGGCGAGTAGGCCACACTGGCACACTCGATCCCCTCGCCAGCGGAGTGCTCCCTCTCGTGATCGGGCGCGCCACAAGGCTTGCGCGATTTCTGGAGGGTGACAAGAAGTACGACGCGGTGATCCGCCTGGGCGTGAAGACCGATACCTACGATCTGCTCGGTGAACCCGTTGGCGAGGAGTCGAGAGGGCCATGGCCCGATCGGGCGCATGTCGAGGCCGCGCTCGCGCCCTTCATCGGGACGTTTCTCCAGCGCCCGCCGGCGTTCTCCGCCAAGAAGATTGCTGGTGAACGGAGTTACGACATTGCGCGTCGGATGCGGCATCAACCCGAGGCTGAACGCACGGTTGCGCCAGCGCCGGTCGCCGTCACGACGCACGGCATCGAGGTTCTCGATGCGGCCGGACCTGAGGTGCGCCTGCGGGTGCACTGCTCCGCCGGCTTCTACGTCCGCTCCCTCGCGCACGACCTCGGGGAAGCGCTTGGTCTGGGCGCGCATCTCACGGCACTTCGCCGTATCGAGGCGGCAGGGGCGAGCGTCGAACGCGCAATCCCCCTGGCCGAACTCGAAGCCGGGCCGTCCGCAACCGCGTCACGTGCGCTCATGCCGATGGACCAGATGCTCGCGGCGCTGCCATCTGTGGTGTTGACCCGGATGGGGGTCACCAACGCCAGTCGTGGCCGCGACCTTGGAGCGTCCGACACACTGGAAGGATTTTCAGGGGCGCTGCAGGCGGCGCTCGAGGCGCCCGCACGACATGTCCGGGTGATGGGACCGGACGGTCATCTGGTGGCGATGGCCGAGGCCGCAAGGGTCCCCGGACTTTTGCACCCGGTTGTTGTCCTGGTGTAACATGTTGAGCTTGTTCGACTAATCGATTTCAAGACAACGGCGCATCCGGTCCGAGATTCGGCTCTGGGGCGCGCGTGGAGGACAGAGTGGCACTTTCGAAAGATCGCAAGACCGACCTGATCGGTTCCTACAAGACGCACGACGGAGACACCGGTTCTCCTGAAGTGCAGATCGCAATCCTCAGCGAACGCATCAACTACCTCACCGAGCACTTCAAGACCCACGCGAAGGATCATCATTCTCGCCGCGGATTGCTCATGCTCGTCGGCAAGCGACGCCGCCTCCTCGACTATCTGAAGTCGAAGAACGTGCAGCGGTACGCGGACCTCATCAAGCGGTTGAACATCCGCAAGTAGCGGGTCGCGCTTCCACCTGTTCACTGACAGTTTTCTCAAAAGTGATGTGCGATCTATGACAACGCGCGAAGTCTCAATCGGCCAGAGTTCCATCAGGTTCGAAACGGGCAAGCTGGCCAAACAGGCCGGCGGCTCGGTGGTAGTCCGCTCGGGCGACTCGGTGGTGCTCGTCACCGCCTGCCGCGCCCACAGCCCACGCGAGGGCATCGACTTCCTCCCACTCACGGTCGATTACCGCGAATACACCTACGCGTCGGGGCGCATTCCCGGCGGCTTCTTCAAGCGCGAAGGCAAGCCCGCCGAAAAGGAAGTGCTCACCAGCCGCGTGATCGACCGGCCGATTCGGCCGCTGTTCCCCGCCGGCTGGCGATTCGAGACGCAGATCATCGCGCTCGTCCTCTCGGCGGACACGGAGAACGACACCGACGTCCTCGCGCTCACGGGCGCGTCAGCGGCACTGGCCCTCTCGGACATTCC
>JBEBGB010000117.1:0-11632 GCA_040081675.1 Vicinamibacterales bacterium | reverse complement strand
CGCGTTCGCTGCGTACGTCAAGCGGTTCAGACGCTCTCCTGAGACGCTGGCGCTGGTGTCCAGTACCAGGCTCACATGCAGTGGCACGCTGTCCTGCGTGACCGACGACAGCTCCTGTCGCGCGCCGTTATCTTCGAGCTGGAAGTCTGCTGCCTGCAGGCCGGCGACGGCGACGCCGTCGCGCATCACCGACACATCCACTGTCACGGCGTCCACACTGGAGCGGAACACCTGCGCGTGTGTTCCAGTCATTGCGACGCACGACCACAAGGCGAGCGTCACGCATGTGTGTCTCACCGTTGCCACGCGACACCTCTGAGCCACTCGCCGAGCGTGGGCTCTGCGAGACCGACTCGGAAGGCCCACCACGGGTCCGGCCCGTCGCTGGCGGGCGGCAACGTCAGGCATTCGGACGCCGTCTGCTGTGCACGAGTGCGGTCGCCCGTGACGTACCGTGCATGCACGGACGCGACACACGCTGTCTGGTAGGACGGACCGACGTTTCTCGCCTCGTCGTAGTCTCGGAGCGCGTCGGTCATCCGCCCATGTCCCTCAGCGACGGCACCTCGAAGCAGCAGCGCGAGATAACGATCGCGGCTGTCAGACACGACAGTCAGGAGGCGGGTCAAGTCGCGCGTGGTGCGACCGTCGTCGAGCAGAAGATGAATCCAACCGAGGCGGATATTGGCGCTGATGTGCGTCGGTTGCAGTTCGATCGCTCGCCGGAAGTCCGTCGCGGCACTTTCGAGCCACTGTGCCGTATCCGCGGGATCCGAGCGCGCTCCCCGCATCCACTTCCGAGTGAACCCGCCACGGAGCAGGTCGCCCTTCAAGTCAGGATGCGACAACTCGACCACCCGTTCGGTGACGACGCCTCGAGCGACGTGCAGATCGGCCGACTTCTCGAATCGACTCATGCCGTCGAACACGACTTCGCGGGCGCGCTTGGTGTAGCCATAGGCCGAGCACAGACGCGCCACGTAGGCATACCAACGAGGGATGAACTGGTCCATCAGTTCCGTGCGACCCTCCACAGGTGGCTGCGCCTTCGGGAGCAGCGGCGCCAGCAACTGCGTCGCGGTGTCGATGAGCATCACTGCGGTGTCAGGACTGGCGGTGAATGCGGCGTCCGCGCCGTCCGCGTGCAGCATCGCTGCGGCCATCAATTCCCGAGGCGAGCAGTGCAGGCGATGTGTCGCTCTGTCCTCGCTCGTGCAAAAGGCCACCCCTCTTTCAATCGTCTCCCGTCCCAGCCTTGCCAGCGCTGCGGTGGACGCCTTTGGTTGCGCCGAGCCCCGCGCAACCAGTTCACGGTACAGGTCCAAGTCCTGAGCCGCCATTGGTGCTGAGCACGCCACCACGCCAAGGGCGAACACCACACGTTGGAGCCACGACCTGCGAAACAACATGCGCGACTGGACCTCCTCGCCGCCTCGGCGCCAGAGCGGATGATACCTTCCGGTTGGTCAGTGATGCGCGACATCTTCCGAGTTCGACGCCCGCATGATGATGGTCTCAACGATGAACTCGCCCGGCTATACTTCGCCGCGAGGTCAGCCGCCTATGTTTCGAACGTCACGCGTGAGAGTGGTCGTCGTTTCGGTCGCGACCGTGTTGGTGCTCGGTCTTGTCGCCATTCCGTCGCTGCGCGCCCAGGCTCCGGCCGCGGGACAGGCACCACCCGCCGTCGACGTGCCGTCTGCGGCAGTCAAGGCTTTCATCGACAAACTGCCGAAGGATCGCATCAGCGATCTGCCGATTCGCGTCGCCGATGTTGGTGGCTACAAGGTGGGGGTGTACGGCGTGTTCCGCCCGAAGGCCATGCCGGGCGGAGCGATCCGGCACGACACGAGCGTCACCGAGGTCTACTACATGCTCGAGGGCAGCGCGACCCTTGTCACGGGCGGGCGCATCGTGGACGAGAAGAGCACGGGCGTCAGTCCCAACACAAAGCGGCCCAACTTCGGTGGCGGCCGCATCGAGGGCGGCGTGACGCGGCGTATGGTGCCCGGCGACATGGTGATCATTCCCGGCAACGCCCCGCACTGGTGGAGCGTGCTCGACAGCGACATTCGCTATCTCATCGTCAGGCCCGACCCGGAAGGACTTCAGCCAGTCAAATAGCAAGGCCCGCATCATCTCGAAGGAATTACGGCGACGTGGACGACCTGCGGATGCCGGTTACCGGGTAGCGCACCATATTTCGCCGGACGCAGCCCTGAGGTAGACTCTCCGCGTACGGACCGTTCGCACGACGACACTAGAGTCGATTGCATATGACAAAGCAGATCAGCGCAGCCGGTGGTGCGGCCCTCATCGTCCTGCTGGCCATCAGCCTGACCAACGATGGCCTGTTGGCCCAACGTGGCACGCCGCCACCAACTCCCGCGCCTCGACCGGCGGCGCCGCGCCCAGCAGCCCAGGCCGCGTCCGGGTATAACGGCCCACGGACTCCCGACCGCAAGCCCGACCTGAACGGCATCTGGCAGGTGCTCGGCACGGCACACTGGAATCTCGAGGCCCATTCGGCCACCGAAGGTGTTCCGGCCGGATTCAGTGTGGTCGAGGGTGGAACCATCCCGTATCAGCCGGCGGCGCTCGCCAAGCGGAACGAGAATTTTCAGAACCGCCTGATGGCTGACCCGATCCGCAAGTGCTACATGCCGGGCGTTCCTCGCGCCACCTACATGCCGTTCCCATTCGAGATTACGCAGACGCCGAAGCACATCGGCATCGCATACGAGTTTGCGCACGCGACACGAACGATCTTCATGGACGGGACCCCGCACATGGACGATCTCGATTTCTGGATGGGCGACGGCCGAGGCAAGTGGGAAGGTGACACGCTGGTCATCGACACCGTGAGCCTGGGCGACCAGACCTGGTTCGACCAGGCGGGCAACTTCCACAGCGATGCCTTGAAAGTGGTCGAGCGTTTCACGCCAACCGATGCGACCCACATCAACTACGAAGTGACATTCGACGATGCCAAGGTGTTCACGCGACCGTGGAAGATGAACATGACGATCTACCGTCGTGTGGAAAAGAACCTCGAGTTGTTGGACTATGAGTGCATCGAGCACGTGTACCAGAAGGTGTTCAAGCCAGCAGCGGGCAAGCCGTAGGAGAAGGATTCATCCATGCACACTCGTCTCTTTGCTTTCGCCGCCGCTCTGACACTGCTGCCGTCGCTGGGCTTCGCGCAGGCTGGCGCCACGGCGCCGCCCGCAGGGAGCGGAGCCGCCCCGGCTACCCCGGCTGCCGGACGTGGAGCGCCGCCGGCCGCCCCGGCGAACTATCCGCCGTACACGCGGCCTGTGTCCAAGTACGTGCCGCCGAAGACGCCTGACGGTCAGCCGGACATCTCCGGTCTGTACCTGGCCATTCCGCTGCCGCGAAACATCGAGACACCGACAAAGCCCCTTCCGCCTCGCGGCCCGAACCGCGCGAACGGCGAGTTCTCGTTCAGCCTCAACGAGCGACCGAAGCTGCCAGAGGGCGCTATCGTTCGACCTGCAGGCGTGGACCCCGCGGACGGCAAGATTCCGTTGACTGCCGCCGCGCTCGAACGGCGCAAGGACATCATCGCCAACCAGGACAAGGTCGAGCGACTCGACGGTCGTGTGCTCTGCCTCGCGCCGGGCGTTCCCCGCATCACGGTGCCGGCGCCTGTCGTCGGCTATCAGATCTTTCAGAAGCCCGGATACGTCGTCATCTACTACGAGCAGAGTCATCTGTACCGAACGATTCCGCTCGACGGGCGGCCACCTCTCGACCCCGCCATTCACAAGGCCCTTGGCGTGTCTCGCGGACACTGGGAAGGCAACGTCCTCGTCGTCGAAGTGACGAACTTCACGAACAATTTCGAGAACAACTGGGTCATCGGCGCGGTGTCGGCAACGACGGGCGTTCCGGCCGAATCGTTGGCCACGGGGCACGGTATCCCGCACAGCGACCGCTATCGGGTGACCGAGCGCTATACCCCAATCGACGCGAACACGATCCACTACGAGGCCAAGATCTACGACGAAGAGGTGTTCACCCAGCCGTGGACGCTCGCCTGGTATGCCATGGCGCGCGCACCGAAGGACTACGTGCCCATCGAATATGCGTGCTTCGAAGGCAATACGAAGAACTTACAATTGATGGTCGACACGGACATCACTGGTGTTCGCGTGGACGTTCCGTAGGAAGCCGCGCAGCGTTTGCCTGCGCTCATGTGGGAGCAGATGTCGATGAAAGTACAGCGAGTCGTTGCCATGACAGGTCTTGCGGTGATGCTGGCTGCCGCGTCAGTCGGCGCGCATCACGCGTTTTCGGCCGAATTCGACCAGGACAAGCCGGTGTTGCTGGAGGGCCCGATCACCAAGGCGGAGTGGGTGAACCCGCACGCCTGGGTGTACATGGATGTCAAAGGCAAGGACGGCGTGGTTGCCAACTGGGCTGTCGAGATGGGTCCGCCCAATGCGCTGTTGCGCCGAGGCTGGAAGAAGAGCTCGATGAAGCTTGGTGACATCATCAAGGTCGAGGGCTTCGCGGCCAAGAACGGCAAGGAGTTCGCGAACGCCGCGGACATCACGTTGCCCGACGGCACCAAGATCTTCGCGGGCACGGACGAAGCCGCGAAATAGCGCTCACGGAGACAGAGCCGTGGACCACGGCTCTGCATCGCCTCTCGTGGTGCCGGACGGAGCTCTGAAGAACCCGCTACGGTACGTCGACGTGTAGCTCCGCCGCGAAGAGCATGGTGCGATCGTTGTCGCGCGCAGCCCACTCGAGGAGCGTTTTCACGTCCTTCTGAACGATCCCCTCAAATGCTGATCGCCCATTCACCATCACGGTGATCGGCTTGCTCAGATCAAACTGATCGGGCGACAGCAGCAGCGTGAACGCGCCCACTCCCGTCGTTGACGCTTCGACCGTGTTTCCCGAGCGCTTCAGATCCACGCGTCCAAACTCCCGCTGGAACGGAAACATCGCGCTTGTCTCGCCCGGCAGCACTGTCGGCGCATATCTGCCCGTCAACCTGACCGACTCGCTCCCGCGCGTGACCGTGAGCAAGAGCGGACGCCCAGCCGGGTAGTCGCGAAGCATTTCGGCGACGTCGGTCCCGTCGGTCGTCGCCTGGTTGTTGACGCGCGAAACGAGGTCGCCGCTCCGCAGGCCCATCTGCTCGGCACTCGATCCCTTGACCACGCGGTTCACGCGCGCGCCGGAGCTTCGGATGCCGAAGTCCGCTTCGCGCGGCATGTCCATCGTGTTGAGGTCGGCCAGCTTCGTGTTGTCCGGCCGCTGCGCCGCCAGTCTGTCGATGACCAGCCAATGGGCACGACTGGGAATGTGAGGAGGCCCGCTGGCCCACGTGAGCGTATCGGGCAGCGGACGCCGCGGATGGGCGGCGACAAAGGCCTCGAAGGTGTCTTTCACCTCGGGCCACCACGACGTGTCGTGGCCGGCACTCTGCTGCGGCTGATAGACCAGGTCGACTCCGCCGCTCTTCAAGTGCGCGACGTAGGGATCGACGACACTCGTGGGGTAGAGCGGATCCTTGCCGCCATTCACGATGAACATGGGCTTGTTCACCAGGTTGTTCACGAACAGATCGCCATCGGCGTCTGACGCTTCGTTCCTGAGCACCATGACGAAGCCGTTGAGCGGCAGGAAGCTGGCAAACGGCGTCGTGTCGCGCGTAGCGACGTAGTAGGCTCCGGTACCGCCGTCGGAGACGCCAGACAGCACCACGCGGTTCTCGTCGACGTTGTACGTGCGCTTCACGCGATCGAGAATCGCGCGGAGATTGTCGACCTGTCGGCCGCTCCACCACGGAGCGTCACGCCAGGCGTAGGGCAGCACGTAGATCTGCTCCGCTCCAGCCAGTCGGCCAAGCGGTGCCGAATCGCGCGGCGTGCTCTGTTCAATGCGCCCGACGCCGCCGTGGAGCTGAACGCGCACCTGATACTTGCGGCTCGGGTCGTAGCCTTCGGGCACGTCGAGCGCGTAGAAGTACTCGCCGGCCTCGCTCTTGTAGCTTGCGCGGACGCTGCCAGTCGGCACGTCGCGCGCATAGGTTCTGCCCAGCCGGAGGCGTCTCAGTGCCTCGTCGAAACCGACCCCGCTCGCGACGATCTGCTCGGCCGCCCCGGCAGCGTCCCTGGCGTCGCCAGCCTGGAAGAAGCTGGCGAACGCTGCGTCCGCTCCAGCGGAAACCGGTGCCTGGCTGGCAGACAGCGCCACCGCACCAAGCAGCGCGAGCGAAGCGGCCAGGACGCGAACCATGAGTTACCGCGGCGCAGCGACCGTTACGTCAGGCTGACCGAACGTCGCTGCGGGAATCGTGACGTTCAGCTTCACATCGGTGAACTCGAACGTGTCGCGGCCATCCATCCAGATGAACAGCCACTTGTAGGGGAACTTGATCCCACCCACATCGCGGTAGTCGGCATAGTCCACCTGTGTCGGCACGCGACCGATGGGCGACCGGCCATGACGCACGGTGCGGACGAGCAGTCCGGTCTTGTCGTCGAAATACAGCGTGGCCAGGGTGCCGTTCGGGCCGTTGCCTTGCAGCACCTGGACGTCCTTGTCCTCGATTGTCGTCGGGGGCCCGACGCGCAGGTCAGTCAGCACCTGCTTGATCTGCGCCGGAAACGCCAGCTGCGCGTCAAGACGTGCTCCATCTTTCTCGCTTCCGCCAAGTTCGTACTTGGGGACCACGGCCATCGGCGTGGCGATCCACCCGGTGCGGCCATCGTAGGTCCTGACGCTCACGCCGCGTTCCGGATACTCGGGGAACCGGATGTGCGTCGCGCGTTTGTCTGGCGCCTGTACGGCCACTTCCACGGCGCCACCGCCTCCGAACCCGCGATAGCCGGTGCTCTTCCCGGTGGCGATGAAGCTCGTGACACCGGCGACGCGTTGTGTGCCACCGATGGCCTGCATGTACTTGTTCAGGAGCTGGTCGACCGAGGGCACTCCGGCCTGCTGCGTGAGCACGTCATCGAATTCGAGGTTGGCCTCGCCGTAGACCGTGTCGAGCGCCATCGTCACAACCGGCTTGTCGCGACCGCGATGGCACGTCCAGCACGTCACGACTTGTCGCCCGCCGAAGTTGTCGCGGTTGATGGACTGGACCATGGTCACCATGCGTCGCGCCGTGCGTTTACGTGGTGTGTCGACTGCCCAGTCGACGCGGTCCATGCCTGCCGAGGGATGACAGCCAACGCAGTCGGAACCGACGGCTGCCGACATGATGCCCATCGTCAGCATGAAATCGTCGACGCTGAGGCCCTTGAGGGCCTGGACGTTCTTGAACACGGTGTCCACCGTCGGTGGTGTCGTCTGCGCGCCAGCAGCGCCGGCCTGCGCTCCGACCTGTTGTTGACCAACCACGATGAGTGCTGCGAGCAGGCATGCGCCGCCCACGAAAGCCATCGACCTCGATCCGATCGTCATGTTCGGTACCCTTCGCTCTGTTGCGCTGAATTCATCGTGGCTTTGCGGCCTGCCCGGCGGGGCTCTCCCTCGTGTCCCGGGAGTCGCGCAGACGGTTCCTGAGCCGCTCGTAGAACGCCGCGTCTTCGCCAGGATACCAATAACTTCGGTGGCAGTTCTCGCACGCCGTATCGAGATTTTCCGAGGCGTCCCACAGTTCCTTCACGTCCTTCCGTTTCACGATCTCCATCACTTCGAGTCCCACGTTGCGCAACGCCTCGATGCGCGCGTTCCACTCCACAGGATCTTTCTCGACCTTCGCCATGATCTGATCTGGCGACAGCTCCACGGGATTTGGTCCCGTGCTGTTGTTCAGATCACCAGGGGGCGCGAACGGGCGACGCACCTTGAGCAGATACGCGGCTTCCGCGATGGACACCGCTCCGGTTCGAACCTTCTGCCAGTCCTCGTCGGTCTTTGGCTCGGTCTCGATGAACCCATTCTTCGTCGCGATGCTGCCGACCGCATTGAAGATGTTGTCGGACACCGGGTCGATCATGTCCCGCATGAGTTCCTTGACGGACACGACAGGCTTCATGTCTCCCCAGAGTGGAGATCCGGGAGCGATGGTCAGAGACGACGGAGTGGCCGCTGGCGCCGCCGGCGCAGGTGCAGACGAGGAACACGCGAGCATGGTGGCGCCAAGGACAAGAGCCCCGGCGCACACGGCGAATCGGGTACGAGCGCGAAGCACGGTCACATCATCTCCAGTGCCGACCACGGACAAGTCCGTAGCCGAAAACGCCGCCCATCATACTCCCGGCCGCTCTATGGCGACGGTATCAACAGCGATGGAGTCCAGCGAAACAAACGGAGGGACTCCTCATGCCGCACGTCGGCTCTCGGTTCGGCGGACATGTGCCGGAATCTCGGCAGCCTGGCGCTGAGCGTTGACAGGCGGACCTCGCCTGTGCTTTTCTAGGGTTCAATCCAAGGAATCACGATGAAGTCCCTGCACACCTATCTCTGCTCGATCAGCCAGCCGCACGTCGGCATCGGCAGGTGCATATCTCTGCGCAGGTGACTCGTCTTCCGTAGACGCTTCAGCTCTTCAAAGGGCCATCACCTGAACCGGTGATGGCCCTTTTTCTTTGTCAGCAATCGCTTCACGACCCAACTAGTTGAGCACGACCATGGAAGACCAACCTCGAGACCGCAGCCGACTCATCGCCTCCGTGCGCCTGGTGCTGCGCCGGTACGGGGCGCAGGTCCGCCGCCAGCCAGCGCTGGCCACGGGGGCGATTCTGCTTCCAGCAGTGGCCGACATTCTCAATTCGTACGCGCCGCCGCTCGTCATCGCCAGATTGCTGGGGCGGTTCGCTCAGGGCGAGATACTGTCGCCGTCGCAGCTGACCCCGTACGTCCTGGCGTTTGCGGGATTGTGGGCCGCTGGACAGGTCTGCTGGCGCGTGGCGGTCGCGCTGATCATCCGTCTCGAGATCCGCGGCCTGCAGTCGCTGTACGTCGAGACCATGGACGAACTGCTCGCCAAAGATCTGGCGTTCTTCCAGAACAACTACGCCGGCTCGCTGACCAAACGCGCGCTCGGCTTCGCCCGACGCTTCGAGGACGTGTTCGACGTCGTCGTGTTCCAGTTCGCGCCGACTGTGCTCCCACTCGCGTTTGTCGGGGTGGTGTTGTGGCGGTACTCCGGCTGGCTGATCGTGGTGCTTCTGGTGATGATGGCGGTGACGATTGCTGCCGTTCTCCCACTGATCCGTCGAGGCCAGTCGCTGGTGGACGTGCGAGAAGCTGCATCGAACACGATGGCGGGTCATCTCGCCGACTCGATTTCGAACGCGGAGGTCGTGCGCGCGTTCGCGCGCGAGGCCGCCGAAGCCGACATCCACGCAAAGAACGTCCACGACTACAGCACGAAGACGATGCGGTCGTGGGACTACCAGAACATCCGCATCGACATGATCACGTCGCCCATGTACGTCGCGACGAATACACTCGGCTTGATCGTGGCGCTCGCGACCCAGCGCGCAGGCGTCGCGAACCTCGAGGCCGTGTTCATCACGTTCAGCTATTTCGCCAGCGCCACGCGCGTGATGTGGGAGTTCAATCGCGTCTATCGCAGCCTCGAGGGTGCGTTGACCGACGCGGCACAATTCGCAGACTTGTTGCTCGACCCGGCAGTGGTGACCGACGTGGCTCGACCGGCGTCGTTCACGCCGGCAGATCACGCCGTCGCTCTGGACGATGTCAGCTTCCGATACGCGGCGTCGCAACCGTTGCTCTTCGAGCGTCTGTCACTGACGATTCCATCGGGAGCCAAGTTCGGTCTCGTGGGCCGATCGGGCGGCGGCAAGACCACGCTGACGCGGCTGCTGCTGCGGTTCTCCGACATCGAGGCCGGGCGCATCCTGATTGGCGGTGTTCCGATCGAGTTGGTGCCCCAGGCCCAGCTGCGGTCGACGATTGCCTACGTACCCCAGGACCCTTCAATGTTTCATCGCTCTATCGCGGACAACATCCGCGTTGGCAGGCCAGCAGCTACCGACGCCGAGGTCGAGCACGCGGCGGCACTCGCACATGCGGCTGACTTCATCGACGCCTTACCGGACGGCTACAACACGCTGGTCGGCGAGCGGGGCGTCAAGCTGTCGGGCGGCCAACGGCAACGCATCGCGATCGCGCGAGCCATTCTCAAGGACGCGCCGATTCTCATTCTGGACGAGGCCACCAGTTCGCTCGACTCAGAGAGCGAAGCCTCGATACAGGATGCGCTGCTGAGGCTCTTGAAGGGTCGAACAGCCCTCGTCATCGCGCATCGGCTGTCGACTGTTCGCCGGATGGACGAACTCATCATCATGGACGCCGGGGCCATTGTCGAGCGCGGTTCGCACGACGCGCTCCTCGCCAGAGACGGCATCTACGCCGGCTTGTGGGCGCACCAATCTGGAGGATTCCTCGAGCAGACGTAATGCCCCGGTCTTATAGTGACCAGATGCACCGCGACACCGAGATCCTTCACGCTGGCTATCAGGATCCACATGAAGCCGGCATCTCTCTTCGAGGGCCGCAGTTTTCAGCGACGTTCACGACGCCAGGCGATCCTGCAGCACACGCGCTGACCTACGGCCGCTTCCACAATCCGACGTGGACCAGCTGGGAACAGGCACTCACCGTGCTCGAGGGCGGGCACGCGGTAGCGTTTGCGTCCGGCATGGCAGCGACGATGGCCGTGTACGGCGTGACGCTGACACCTGGCAGCGTGCTGGTCCTGCCATCCGACTCCTATTACTCGACGCGTGTCGTTGCCTCGTCCTGGTGGAAGTCTATCGGTGTCGACGTGCGTCTGGCACCGACCACAGACAATGCGCAGCTCGACGTGCTCGACGGCGCCACCCTGCTGTGGATCGAGACACCGTCGAATCCGCAGCTCGACGTCTGCGACATCAAGTTGCTCGTGGAGGCGGCTCGCGCCAAGGGTGTGCTTACCGCCGTGGACAACACCACAGCGACGGCCTACTTGCAGCAGCCGCTTGCCCTCGGGGCCACATTCTCAATGGCGTCCGACACGAAAATGCTGACGGGGCACAGCGATCTGCTGCTCGGCCATGTCGCGACGACCGATGCCGAACGCGCAACAGCGCTTCGCACGTGGCGTACACAGCAGGGCGCCATTCCCGGTCCAATGGAGGTATGGCTGGCTCACCGTTCGCTCGCCACACTGGCGTTGCGCGCACGGCAACAATGCGACTCGGCCATCCGCCTGGCGAGGCTGCTCCAAGGCGCGAAAGAAGTAGCGTCTGTCCACTATCCCGGCCTGAGCGATCATCCAGCGCACGCCGTGGCCGCACGCCAGATGTCGGCGTTTGGCTGCGTCGTCAGCTTTGATCTCGTGTCGAAACACCGTGCGGAGACGTTCCTTCGAGCGCTCGCGATCGTCCGTGAAGCTACGAGCTTCGGCGGGGTGCACAGTTCGGCTGAACGCCGCGCGCGCTGGGGCGGCGATGCGATCAGTGACGGCTTCATCCGCTTCAGCGTGGGCTGCGAGCCGGCGGAAGACATTCTCGATGACGTCTCGCATGCGCTGGCCGTAACAGCGCATAGCTGACCGTTTGCGGTCCCGAAGCGACGTGCCCGAGGCTCAGGGCAGCTTGAACGCCATCAACTGTCCCGGCAGAATCGC
>JBEBGB010000652.1:0-3093 GCA_040081675.1 Vicinamibacterales bacterium | reverse complement strand
GGGCGAGGTGTATCGCGCGCGCGATCCCCGGCTGGGACGCGATGTGGCGATCAAGGTTCTGCCGGCGGAAGCCGCGTGCGACGCAGAGCGACTGCATCGCTTCGAATTGGAGGCTCGTGCGACGGCCGCACTGAACCACCCCAACATCCTGAACCTCCTGGATATCGGCACTCACAACGGCGAACCGTTCCTGGTGAGCGAACTCCTCGAAGGGCGGACGTTGCGCGACGTGCTTCGCGCCGGGCCGCTCTCCATCCGACAAGCACTCGAGTACGGCGTTCAGATCGTGCGCGGCCTCGCCGCGGCCCACGAGAAGGGGATCACGCACCGCGACCTGAAGCCCGAGAATATCTTCGTCACCGCTGACGGTCGCGTGAAGATTCTAGACTTCGGCCTTGCGAAGCTTCGCGCCAGCACGCAGCCTGTGAGTGAATCGCCTTCTGGCGAGATCGATCAGCAGTCCACGCGTACGACGCCGGCGGGCGGCACCGGTCCGGGTCTGGTGATCGGGACCATCGGTTACATGGCGCCCGAGCAGGTGCGGGGACAAGAGGTCGATCACCGCGCGGACATCTTTGCGTTTGGCGCGGTGCTGTACGAGATGGTGTGCGGCGAACGCGCGTTTTCTGGGGCCACGCCAGCCGACACGATGACGGCGATTCTGACCTTCGACCCTCCCGATGTCCTCAGTCCCAGCGTTCCGAGTGGCTCTGCTCTCTCTCGGATCGTTCGGCGATGTCTGGAGAAGCCACCGAGCGCTCGGTTCCAGACTGCGGCGGACCTGGGCTTCGCTCTGGAGTCCGCACAAATTGCTTCGGGCGTGCAGGCAGTGTCTGGCGTCGAGCGGTCGGTTGACCGTACTGATCGCGCGTGGAAGACACGAGCCGCGTGGTCTGCGCTCGGTGCCACTGCGGCGGTCGTCGTCGGAGTCGCGGGCTGGAGGCTGATGAGCGGTCCGGCAGTCGCGGATCCCGTCCCGGCGATCCGGCTTCGTGTCCAGCCCCCAGTTGGTTCGCAGTTGTCGCTCTCTGGTGCTGCCTTTCCGCCGATGGCCGTTTCTCCCGATGGTTCGACGCTCGCGTTTGCGTTGTCCAACAACAAGCTCGGCCTGAAACGATTGGCCTCGGCGGACAGCGTAGCGATCGACAACGTGAGCTACGTCGCGTGGCCGTTCTGGGCGAACGATGGGCACGCTGTTGCGGTACTAGATAACGGCAACGGCAATCTCAAAGTGATAGACACGATCAGTGGTAGTGCAGAAGTCATTACGGCCAACGCCGGCCTTGCCGACGGTGGGTCGTGGAGCGGCGACACGATCATATTTGGCCCAGGCGCGAATGGGGGCTTGTATCGCGTGTCAGTGCGCGGTGGTGTGCCCGAGCCTTTGACCACGCCAGATAGCACGAAGGGAGAACAGGCACATAAGCACCCCTGGTTTCTCCCTGACGGCCGGCACTTCCTGTTCTGGGTTTCGCCTTCGAAGCGGATTGTGGTGGGGTCTTTGGATCACCCCGAGCAACGCGTCGACGTGACCCCGTCCGATTCGCGCGCGGCATACGCTCGAGGCCGACTGTTGTTCGTGAGAAACGGGACCTTGTTCGCTCAACCGTTTGATGCCAGCACGCTCAGGCTGAGCGGTGACGCACAGGTGGTGGCGAACAACGTGGGCTTCAATGCTCTCAACGGGCGAGCGGTGTTCGCCGCTTCGGACAGGTCGATTGCCTTCCTCGAAAACCCGGTCGTGGGGCCGCTCCTATGGCGAGGGCGGAACGGCGCCCAACTGGGTGAAGCCGCGCCGCCGAGTAACTACCACGGTTTTTCCCTTTCGCCTGATGGGTCGAGAATTGTCGCGTCACGGGCGACAGATGCCAATGGGGCGGACCTGTGGCTGACGGCCACCGCCTCTAATATCCATGACCGTTGGACCTTCCAAAACGCTGCGGAGCTCACTGTCCCGGAGTGGTCGGGTGACGGGAGCCAGATTGCGTTCTTCAATGCCCGGACTCGTGACGTGATTGTTCGAACGGTCGGGAACGGAACGACGCATTCGCTGGCCAGAGTCCCTCGCGATGGTGCGCCTGGTGCCAATGTGGATCTCGACTGGAGCCCGGACGCTCAGACGATATTGGCGTCGCTGTCAACGGCAACGAACGGCTACGACATATGGCGGCTGCCGACCAACGGAGGGCCGCCACAGAGGCTGCTTGGAGGCGGGTTCTCTGAAAGAGCCCCGCGCATCTCACCTGACGGTGGATGGCTCGCCTACATGTCCAACGAGACTGGCCAGTTCGAGGTGTACCTTGCTCCCTTGAACAACTTGGCGGCTCGTCAGGCCATTTCGACAGGTGGGGGCCTGTTCCCTATGTGGAACGGCACGAAAGAGCTGTTCTACATGTCCGCCGACGGCTGGATCACTGCAGTACCACTACGACTGCGCGACGGAGCGGCCGTGGCTGAAGTCCCGGTCAGGCTGTTTCGGATGGGTCCGCAGGCTCGCTCAAGTTACCCAGACTATCGGCCGACTCTAGGTGGCGAACGATTTCTCGTGCGTGCGTCCGACGGAACGAGTGGAGCCGGTATCATGTTCGTCTACAACTGGACCGCGGACCTCAATCCGACGAGCCCGCCCGTAAAGTAACTGCGGCCGGGCGTGCGCTACAGCCTCTTCGACCTCGTGGACATGAAGGACGAGTTGTCAATCTCCGCGCGCGGTCGTTCGCCGGATGCGCTCCGCGCACGCGTTACTTCCGCGATCTGCCTTGGATCTGGCGATCGAGCGACTGCAAGAGCCCCTTCTCGCCGGGATACCAGAACTCGGGGATCGATCAGGTCGGCCATGAGCTCCTTCAGCGAGACGGCAGGCTTCATTTCACCCCAAAGGGCGGATGAGGCCGCGGACGCCGCGGGTGGTGGCTGTCCGGAAGGTAATTGCTCCTCTACTTGCTGACGACCACGGTGATGTCCTGCGATGCCCAGAGACCACCGTCGTGCGCGAGGGCGCGGACGACGTAGGTGCCCGGCTGTGTGAACGCGGCACGCGCCTGCCAGCGGTTGCCTTCGGGAACTGGCGGGGTCTTGAAGCCCGCAGACCAC
>JBEBGB010000651.1:0-3093 GCA_040081675.1 Vicinamibacterales bacterium | reverse complement strand
GCGTCCAGCGCGTCGGCGATCTGGATGCCCACGTCGAGCGCCGTGTGCAGACTCATCGAACCGGCGGCGAGCCGATCCTTCAGCGTCATGCCCTCCAGATACTCCATGACGATGAAGGACCGCCCGTCCTGCTCGCCGATGTCGTGGATTGTGCAGATGTTCGTGTGGTTCAGCGCCGACGCCGTCTGCGCTTCGCGTGCGAATCGGCTCAACGCCTCGGGATCGCGTGAGAGCTCTTCGGAGACGAACTTGAGCGCAACGGGACGGTGAAGCCGCGAGTCTTCGGCTTTGTACACCACGCCCATCCCGCCGCCGCCGAGCTTCTCGACGATGCGATAGTGCGAGAGCGTCTGACCGATCAGCGGATCGCCGCCTGCCTGACTGCCGTGGTCGCTGCGCTCTCCGGCGAGCTCGCGTGCGGCGAGATCGAACGCCGGAGCACCGAGGAACCTGTCGGCACGGTCGTGTGCGGCGAGTAGCGAACGGACTTCTTCTTCCAGCCGTTGGTCGCCGCCACACGCGTTGCGCAGATGTGCGTTGCGCTCTACCGCGGGAATGTCGAGAGCGGATTGCAGCAGCTGATCGACGTGATTCCAGCGGTCCTTATCCATTGGCGGTCGGGCCGGCGAGCTCTCGATACAACCAGGCCTTCGCGCTTTTCCACTCCCGCATAACGGTGATCGGCGATACGCGCAGAACTTCGGCGGTTTCCTCGACGCTCAGGCCGCCGAAGAAGCGCAGCTCGACTACTTTCGCTTTGCGCGGCGCCCGCGCCGCCAAGGCGTTCAAGGCATCGTCCAGGGCCCCGAAATCATCGGAGCGATCGGCGCAGACAACAGCCTCAGCATCGAGCGAGACATGCTCGACGTTCGCGCCCCGCTTCGCATTGCGCCGCCGCGCGCGGTCGACGAGGATGCGGCGCATGGCCTGCGCCGCTATCGCCATGAAATGAGCCCGGTTCTGCCACTGCATGCGTTTGTAGTCGACCAGCCGCATGTAGGCTTCATTGACCAGCGCCGTCGTCTGCAGGCTGTGGCCGGCCTGCTCCCGCTTCACGTAGTAGTGCGCCAGACGGTGGAGCTCGTCGTACACGATCGGGGTCAGCCGAGCGAGCGCGCGCTGGTCGCCGTCGGTCCACGCACGGAGCAACGCGCTGACGTCGTCGAGAAGTGGTTCATCTGTGCTCACGCCTTCAGGCATGGTGGTTGATCCCGGCATTATATCGGCCTTCTCCGTTTCTTCGACTGATAGCTCTTCCCGGGTTTCTGCGCCTATTTCAGTAGAGCCCGCGGTCAAACCAATGGCCGGGCCAAGGGAGCGACCTATATGGTGAAGATCATGTCGACCACAAGAATCCTCGGGACACTGCTGCTGACCGGCACGTTCGCGCTCACGGCGAGCACGACGCAGGCTCAATCCATTTCGAAACCTGGTCACAGTCAGGAGCGGCAGGACTCGAGCAGCGACGAACACAGCCAACAAGGGCGGCCGTGGGCCATCGTCGGTGCCTGGTTTGGCACCATTCCCACCGGCCTCCCACAGCTCCTCACGTTCCACGCCGATGGGACCGTTCTCCGCTCGGTGCCAGGCGAAGTCAGCACCGACCCCGCACGTCCGCCGCACACCGCGGCCCATGGCGTCTGGCGCTACCTCGGCAAGGGGCGGTTCGGCGTGACGATCTGGGACATCTTCTACGACGTCAACACGGGCCAGCTGCGTCATTACATGAGGGTCCGCCTCGAGGTGACGATGGACGATGATCGAGATGGAGCCAGCGCCAAGGCGATTCTGGAAGTGATCGATCCGCAGGGCGTTGTAGTGTCGTCTCGCACAGGCGCCCTCAGCCTCGTGCGGATTCCGTTCGAGCCGCTCGAGTAGGCCGCGATCACGACGGGCAGTGTTACCACGAGCGCGTGGAATCTGCCCGTCGTCGCACCGGTCTGGTCCGGAGTTGTGACTGCTGGCGAAAGCTGATGTCGCGCACGGCGATACACACTTCGACGAGTTGGCGAAGCTCGAGGCGTGATGGCGCTCACGGTTTCGATTCCGCTTGCACTTGCACGCTCTAGCTCCCTCAGCGAAGCGGCGAAGTCTGGCAAAGGGGTCTCATGCACTCCTCCGTTGCCGGACCCACGGGCTTACCCGCTTGCCGCCGACTTGCGCCGCGACGGCTCCGTACGCCGAGCCGCTTTCGCGTCGCCGGATGAGACTCGCTGAGCTACTTCAGCATGACGAGCAGCATCCGACTGGGCTCGGTGGCGTCGAGCGCGTGGGGCACATCGGCCGGCATGCGCACGATGGTCCCAGGTGCAGCTCGAACGAGCGTCCCGCCGATTGTCAGGTTCAGCGCACCATCGAGCACCAGCACGAAGGCGTCGAACGGCGACGAGTGCTCGGTCAACCCTTGACCCTCGTCGAAGGCGAAGAGCGTCATGTTGCCGCCCGCCGCCTTTCCGAGAATACGGCTGGCGATCCCCTGAGGCGTTGGCGTGATGAGCGACTCCAACAACAATGCTTCGCTCGGTGGAAGTTGTGATACGGCCGACATGAGCACGTCCTCTCGGTAAGATGCTGGGATGGATCCTCTTGCCGGTTCGCCGTGGAGCGCGCCGGACACGGTGGCCGGCTTTGTCAGATCGCCTCCGAACGACGCCCTGCTGAGCGCGGCGGCGAATGCTCTCGGTCTCGCCAATGATCGACGCCTTCTCGACATTGGCTGCGGAGCGGGCCGCAACGCGATACCGCTCGCTCGTATGGGCTGGAACGTGCTGGGCACTGACCTGTCGCGGCCAATGCTGGTCGCCGCACGCGATCGGGCGATCAACGACGGCGAAACCGGCCACGTCCGGCTCGCTCTGGCACCCATGGACCACCTGCCGGTCCGCACCAGCAGCATCGACTTCATCGTCGCCCACGGCATCTGGAATCTCGCGCCTTCTGTTGCGACGTTCCGGCGAGCCGTGGCCGAGGCTGCGCGCGTTGCGCGCCCGGGCGCCGCGCTATTCGTATTCACGTTCTCCCGCCACACACTGCCGCCCGAGGCCGAGCCGGTCGCCGGAGAACGTTTCGTGTTCACGCAATTCTCCGGTCAAC
>JBEBGB010000650.1:0-3105 GCA_040081675.1 Vicinamibacterales bacterium | reverse complement strand
CACCTTGTAGCGTCCACCGCGGAAACCTTCGACTGCGATCCGTCGCTGATCTTGCGTGCGATCGGCATGAAGCGCGGTGCACTTGATGCCGGCCGCTGCCAGTCGCTGCGCGAGACGGTCGGCGCCAATCTTCGTGCGTGAGAACACCAGCACCGGCCCCTCGGGGCGGCGCAGGTGCTGGATGAGCCATTCCAGTTTTGCGGATTCCTCGATCACTTCGGCGTGATGCGTGATCGACTTCGGAGAGCGGCTGCGCTGACCCACCTGCACGTACTTGGGGTCGCGCGCGATCTCGAACGCCTGCTTCACGATCTCTTCCGGCATGGTGGCCGAGAAGAGCAGCGTCTGCCGCTCGGTGGGCAGTGCCGTGATGATGCGCCGCACGTCCGGCCAGAAGCCCATGTCCATCATGCGGTCGGCTTCGTCGAGGATCAGCAGTTCGACACTCGACAGGTCGGCGTTCTGCTGGCGCATGTGGTCCATCAGCCGGCCCGGCGTGGCGACGATGATGTCGACACCGGCTTTGAGCGCGCGTTCCTGCGGTCCCATTTCGACGCCGCCGTAGACTGCGGCACTCGTCACCGTGGTGTGGTAGGCGAGACCGTGGATCTCGTCCTCGATCTGCACGGCCAACTCGCGAGTCGGCGCAAGCACCAGCACGCGGCTGCGGGGTCCCGACGGGCCCGCAGGAGCCGTGCCGTCGCCACCAGCAGGCTCGACGACCCGAACTGGAGGCGCCTTGGTCAACAGGTTCTGCAGCGTCGGCAGGACGAATGCAGCGGTCTTCCCTGTGCCCGTTTCGGCGCAGGCGATGAGATCGTGCCCGGCCAGCGCCAGGGGAATGACCGCACTCTGGATCGAGCGAGTCTCTTTGTAGCCGAGGTCGCGCACGCCCTCGAGCAGACGCGTATCGAGCCCGAGCGTCGTGAATGCGACGGGTTCCGTGAGGCAGGGCGTCGGTTCGAGCGAGATCGGAAGCTGCGAGGGAAGCGGAGTGGGAGCAGACGTACGGGCACGCGGACGTCTCGAACTCGACCGCGGGCCGCCGCCGCGTCGCCGTGGAGACTTTCGAGGATCGGTTGTCTTGGGATTCAAATCGTTCTGGCTAGCGTGCGCGGAAGGTGATGATGCCTCGAACCGGATCGTACGGCGAAACGCCGACGGTTACGCGGTCACCGGGCACGACCTTGATGCGAAATCGCCGCATCCGCCCGCTGAGCTGAGCGAGCACTTCGTGGCCGGCGTCGCACTGCACACGGTAAAGCCCTCCGCTGTGCACCGCCACGACCGTGCCTTGCATGTCGATAAGATCGTCCTTGCTCAAACGCCAGCAGTCCTTTCAAAGGTAAACATCATGAAGACCAGTTATTGTGCCACACGGCGGCAGGGGGCACAAACGGCGCGCGAACCCGCTTGACGGAACGAGAGCCTGAAGCCCCAAATCTAAAGCCCGAAGAACTCCACCACAGAGAACACGGAGTTCAACACGGAGTTCACGGATTCTCTCATCCAATGAGACCCGTGCGCTCCGTTCGTTGTCCGTGCTTTCCGTGTTGGTGCCTTTCGTTTTCGGGCCGGAAGCCTGAAGCCCAAGGCTCAGAGCTTCCGTACTGCTTCTTCCACCTGCTTCGCCAGGTCCTCGTAGTCGTCGCCGGACAGGTGAAGTGGCGGGCCGAAGGTCACGCGTGCTGGACCCGGCTTCGCCATCTTCCAGGTGTGGTGCAGGATCTTGTGGAGCCCGTCCACGCGGACCGGCACGACCGGAACATCGAGCTTCGAGGCGATCATGCCGATGCCTGGACGAAAGCGGTCAATCTCACCGGTGTCGGTGCGTTTGCCCTCCGGAAAGATCAGCACCGAGTAGCCGCTCTCCAGCACGCTTCCGATGTAGCGCAATGTCTGACGGGTGCCGGCCTCGCGTTGCGGCAAAGGGAACGCATTGAAGAAGAGTGCCGCGAGGTAGTAGTTCAGGCTGTTGGTGAACCACGCCCAACGTCCCGACTGTGCCGGGAAGAAGTGGGCCTTGAAGAACTCTTTCGCCATGGCGGGTGCGACGGCGTAGCGCAGACGCGGTGGCAACGCCATCAATACCACCGGCACATCGAAGTGACTCTGGTGGTTGACGGCGAAGACGACCGGACGATCGAGCGACGCGAGATGCTCAGTCCCGTTCACTGTGAGCTTCGCAAACAGGCGACCGAGCGGCAGGATCCACGTCGGCAGACTGATGCGCCGGACGAACCACGCTAGCGGCGAACGGTTCCACGTCGGGAACTCGACGGGCTCCCCCGGCGCAAGAGCAACAGTGTCAGTCCTTCGCTCGACGAGGGCCTTCAAGTCCGAGACGCTCCGCGCCTCGGCGAAGGCGCTTTCGTCGATCCGCGCCCCGTACGCGTCTTCGAGAGCCACCATCAACTCGACACGTTCGAGCGAACTCAAGCCAAGCTCTTCGAGCGTGGCCGTGGACGACACGTGATCGCGACCTGCGTAGCGCGCGACGAGAGCCGCCAGCGCATCGCTGCCCGACTGCACCTGCCGAGGCGTTCCTCCGCTTTTCACCCACTCTCGAATGGCCGCGCGTTTCAGCTTGCGTGTACCTTCCGTGCGGGGCAGTTCCGGTTCCAGCCAGACCATCGCGCGTCGGACGCGCTGGTGGTCGCCCAGCTTCTGATTGGCCTCGCGCACGACGGCGTCCGGATCGGTGCCTGGATCAACGACCAGCACGGCGTGGACGCGTTCATCGCCGCCTGAACCGCTGCTCACACCAACAACCGCCGAGTCTCGAACCCCCGCCACCTGATTCAGCACCCGCTCCACATCTTCGGGAAAGACGTTCAGCCCTTCCGGCGTCACGATCATTTCCTTCTTGCGCCCTCGAATGAACACCTGGCCGTCGGGGCCGATCTCGCCAATGTCTCCCGTGTGAAACCAGCCGTCCTCGAAGGCCTTGGCCGTTTCCTCGGCCGCGTTGAAGTAGCCCTGTGTCACGTTCTCGCCGCGCACGAGAAGCTCACCGTCCGGCCCCACCTTCATCTCGACGCCGGCGATGGCCTTGCCGACAGATCCGCGCTTGGTTCCAAACGGGTGGTTCAGGGTGACGATTGG
>JBEBGB010000649.1:0-3107 GCA_040081675.1 Vicinamibacterales bacterium | reverse complement strand
CTGCACGACGCGTTGCTCGCGACCCTTCCTGACGGCTGCGTTGTGGACGGCGAGATCGTGATCGCCACCTCGCGCGGACTCGACTTCGATGCACTGCAGCTTCGCTTGCATCCTGCCGCGTCACGCGTCGCGAAGCTCTCGAAGGAGATGCCCTCGTCGTTTGTCGCATTCGATCTCCTTGCGGCAGACGGCTCGGATCTGCGAGCGCGGCCGCAAGCCGAGCGTCGCCAGCGCCTCGAAGCACTCCTCGGCGAAGCCAGGCGCCCGGTCTACCTGACGCCGATGACGCGCGATCGCGACCTGGCCCTCGAGTGGTTGCAGCGATTCGAAGGAGCCGGGTTGGACGGCGTCATGGCAAAGCCGCAGGCGGGCCGCTACGAGCCTGGCAAGCGGACGATGACCAAGGTGAAGCACGCGCGGACCGCGGACTGTGTCGTGGCTGGATTCCGCTGGCACAAAGAGGGGAAGGGCACGCGGGTCGGATCGCTCCTGCTCGGACTGTATGACGACAGCGGTCGACTGCATCACGTCGGAGTGACCTCCGCGTTCACGATGGAACGTCGCCGGCAGCTGGCCGAGGAGCTCGAGCCGCTTCGGGTTGACGCACTGCAGAAACACCCGTGGCGTGAATGGGCCGAAGCGGGGGCCGCCGACGGCACTCGCATGCCGGGTGGGCAGAGCCGCTGGAGCGCAGGAAAGGACCTGTCGTGGGAACCGGTGCGCGTCGAGCGTGTGTGCGAAGTGAAGTACGACCACATGCAGGGCGATCGCTTCCGTCACGCGGCGATCTTCTTACGCTGGCGACCCGACAAGTCGCCCGCCGACTGTCGATACGACCAGCTCGAAATCACGACTCCTTACGAGCTCGAGAAAGTCTTCGGAGCGTAAGGCCACGTTCCTCTCCTTCTGGCGAGCCTTGGACGCTCGGCGGAACGGTGGCGACAGCATCGATGCCCGGCGATCGCAGGGCTATACTAGGCGCCTGTGACGGGAGTGCGGCGCGACGATTGTCCGAGTTCTTGGGGGCTCACATGCGGCAGTTGCACCCGATAGTCTGGCTCATTCCGCTGGCACTGATGTTGTCGGTGGCCTGCGGTCGTCGCGACGGACTCACCGAGATCGTCAAGACTGACGGCTCCGTTGTCGTGGGAACCGTCGTGGAAGCTCGCGCGGACGGCGTCGTCATCAAGACACCGAGTGGCGAAACGCTCACTGTGCCTCGTAAGGACATTACGGCCATGAGAGCCGTGGAGACGCCGGCAGACGCGAAGGCAGATGGCAACGCCGCGGAAGGCGGGACGGCACCGCCGGATGCGGGGCGCCCGGACGGCACGGGTAAGAACTCCAGCAATCAGGCCGGCAACGGACCGGGCAATGCGGTCGACGGCCGTACGTCCTCGGACTCGGACAAGACCATTCCACCCGGGGCGAGCCGCGACGGTTCGAACGCCAGTGGTGAGCGGACATTTTCCGGTTCGGGTTCGTCTGGCACTCCTGGGTCCGCGGGTCGAGGCGAGGTCGGCGGCACGCGATCAGGCCCTGGTCCCGGTGATGTTCGACTGCCGAGCGGACAGGATGCTCGGGAGGTCGTTGTGCCCGCGGGCACAAACCTGTCACTGGCGCTCAAGTCGGCCGTGGACTCACGTACCAGCAAAGTCGAGGACCGCGTCGAAGCCACGCTCACGCGTCCGGTCATGGTGAAGGATGTCGAAGTGCTCCCGGTTGGCACCGAAGTCTTTGGTAGTGTTGTCGAGGCCATGCCGTCGCAGCGCATCAAAGGACGCGCGTACGTCGTCGTGCGGTTCGAGCGAGTGAAGACGGGAGGCTTCGACCTGAAGATTCGGTCTGCTCCTCTGCGGCGCGAGGCGGCATCGACGGTGAAGCGCGACGCGAAGCGGACGGGCATTGGGGCAGCGATCGGCGGTGCAGTTGGCGCAGTCGTTGGAAAATCGAAGTCCGCGCTGGGCATCGGAGCAGCAGCCGGCGCTGGGGTCGCAGGGGCTGAAGCGGCGTTAACCAAGGGCGCCGAGATTCGGCTCGCACCGGGCACGCCGTTGTCGATCAAACTCTCCGAAGCCCTCACCGTCGAAGTGTCGGCTCGGTGAATCGAGCGCATCCGTGCCCGCGCTCCTCACGCGCGCCGCCTGCTGAACATGACGATCACAGCCGCGAGCATCATGAGTGCGACGAACAAGACACCAAACTGCGGCTGCGCAATCTGCCAGGCATATAGCAGTCCTGAGATCGTCGCCCAGTTGAGCACGTAGAGTGCGAAGCTGAGGATCGACACGAACCCCAAGCCCCACGCGGCTGCCCAGCCGACGACCGGTCCGCGGGCGTCGCTCCTCGCGGTCAGCAGGGCAGATAGCAGCAGCAGCGAGTTGCCTGCGAAGCCTGCGATGCTCGACGCACCGGACAAGAGCCCGAGAAATCCTGGCATGGCCATGCCGATTGCCAGCGACGACAGGGACGACCAGGCGCCAATGGCACCGACGAGACCCGCTGTTGCAGCCGCACCTGCGGGCGCCGCACACTGCGCGAGGTCCGCCGGCGTGAGACCAGTCTTCGCAACGATGGCATTGACCTTACGGGCTGTCGGCAGAATAACGTCCGCGATTTTCTGGAATGCGTCAGTAGCCACCGGCGCGATCTCTTTGCGCCGAGCCCTGGATGAGGAGTCCTTCTCCTCAGCGGGTTCGTCGTCGTGCAGTGACGGTACCGTGCCGTTGTTCTGACCCGCGGCAGTCAGAGCTTCCTGGAACGCGGCCATCGTGTGGAACCGCGCGTCGGGGTTCACAGCAAGCGCGCGTTGTAGCACCGCCTGGGCTGCATCCGGAATGTCAGCTCCCATCAATTGAGGCGGGACCATCTCGTCGCGCTCGTTGCGGTCTAATGCTTCAGGTGGAATCTGGCCCGTCAGCGACCGGTAGATCGTTGCGCCAAGCGCGTAGACGTCGGTCCACGGCCCCTGATTGCCCTTGGTCTGGTACTGCTCCTTCGGGGCATAGCCGGCTTTCAGAATGACCGACAGACTCTTGCTCTTGTCACCCAGGGCAAGGCGCGCTGCGCCGAAGTCGAGCAGCTTCACCTGTCTGGAGTGGGAGATG
>JBEBGB010000116.1:0-11691 GCA_040081675.1 Vicinamibacterales bacterium | reverse complement strand
CTGTGGATTCCTCGGTCTGCTCCACATGGAGATCGTCCAGGAGCGCCTCGAACGCGAGTTCGACATCGACCTGGTCACAACCGCACCGGGCGTGCTCTACCGCGTGACGACGACGGACGGCGTCACGCAGGAGATCGATAGCCCCGCGAAACTGCCCGATGCCGGACGCATCGAGACGATCGAGGAGCCGATCATCACGGCCATGATTCTGACGCCGGTCGAGTATGTCGGTGGCATCCTGCAACTGTGTCAGGACAAACGGGGCATTCAGAAGACGCTCGAGTATCTGGCGTCGAACCGCGTGCTCATCACCTACGAGCTGCCGTTCAACGAAGTGGTGCTCGACTTCTACGACAAGCTCAAGACCATCTCTCGAGGCTACGCCTCGCTCGATTATCATGTGACGGGCTACTGGCCGTCGCCGCTGCAGAAGCTCGACATCCTGGTGAACGGCGATCCCGTGGATGCGCTGTCCATCATCGTGCACCGGGACATGGCGTACGACCGCGGGCGACTGCTCGCGTCGAAGATGCGCGAGCTCATCCCCCGCCAGATGTTCGAGGTGGCCATCCAGGCGGCGATTGGCGGTCGTATCATCGCGCGCGAGTCAGTGAAGGCACTGCGCAAGAACGTGCTCGCGAAGTGTTACGGTGGTGACATCTCGCGCAAGCGCAAGCTGCTCGAGAAGCAAAAGGAAGGCAAGAAACGCATGAAGCGGGTTGGCAAGGTCGAGATCCCGCAAGAGGCGTTTCTGGCAGTGCTCAAGATGGGGACGGACAGCGAATGACCCAGAGTTCCAAGGGGCAGGCGTCGCGACCGGCCGACGCATTGAAGGCCAACGCCTTGAAAGCCAACGCCTTGAAAGCCAACGATGTGGAGACCGACGCCCGGTCCTTCGCCAAATCGACCGTCCGCGAGTACTTCGAGTCGATCGTCATCGCCGTCATCCTTGCCCTCTTCATCCGCACATTCGTGGTGCAGGCGTTCAAGATTCCGACCGGCTCGATGGAGAACAACCTGCTCATCGGCGACCATCTGCTGGTGAACAAGTTCATTCTGGGGCCGACGGCCTCGGGCCTCGAGCGCACCCTGCTTCCGATGGGCACCATCCATCGCGGCGACATCCTGGTGTTCAAGTATCCAGAGGAGCCCGATCGCGACTTCGTCAAGCGCATCATCGGCCTGCCTGGAGAGACCATCGAGCTTCGCTCCAAGAAGGTCTTCATCAACGGGACGCCCATCGACGAGCCATACGTGCACTTCCTCGAACCGCCCGGCAGCCGTACCTCGCTTGCGGAGGTCACCTCGCTCGACGTGCGAGAGAACTTCGGTCCGGTCACCGTGCCCGCCGACCAGTACTTCGCGATGGGTGACAACCGCGACAACTCGCAGGACAGCCGTTATTGGGGCTTTCTGCCGCGAGACTACGTGAAGGGCAAGGCGCTCGTCATCTACTGGTCCTACGAAGCCGAGCGCGGAGACTACGAGGCGACCGGCGCGGCCGAGCAGGTCAAGGGGCTCGGGTCGGTGTTCGCACATTTCTTCACGAAGACGCGCTGGGACCGCATGTTCCACTCGATTCGCTGACTACAGCACTCCGCCGTTTTTGCCGATAACTAGCGAAGCGCAACTCAGACCATCAAGCATGTGACGGAGATGGTTCGCCTCGCTAGTCCACCCCGCTATGTTGCCCGGCTTCGCCGGGCGGTCGTCTTGACCGGAGCAGGATTTGACTCATTCGGGAGATTTTGGGCCGGTCAAGACTCTTGGTGAACCGACGTGCTCAAGCTGCTTCTGAAGCTCGCTGTCGTCGCACTCGTTGCAAACGCCGCCTACCACGTCGGGGTGGAGTACCTCACGTACGTCAAGTTCCAGGACGCCATTCGCGATGCGGCCATCTTCAAGGCCAGGAATGACGAGGAGCTCACCGCGCGGATTGTCAGCCTCGCTCAGCAGTACGAAGTGCCGCTCGACGAAGAGAACATTTCGATTGATCGCGAGGGGAAGAAGGTTGGCGTGACAGGCTGGTACGACAAACCGGTCGAGGTCTTTCCGAGCTACGAATACCCCTGGCACTTCGGGCTCTCGCTCGACGTGGTGACGCAGACTACGCCGACGCAGGCGGTCCCGACCTTCCGTCAGAACCTCAGATAGCGCCTGGCATCCGCCACCGTCAGACCGTCAATCGCCACCCGTTTCGAGCGGCTTTTTTCTCCAGAGACGATTCGAACGGCTCGTTTGGGCCGCTCGCAGAGTGTCGCGAGCAGTTCGATGAGCGCGTCGTTGGCCGCACCATCAACGGGTGGAGCCGCAAGGCGGACCAGGAGCCGGCCGTCTCGCTCGCCATCGACACCGGATCGACCGGCTCGTGGGACGACTCGTACGTCGATGTCAACGCCCGACGCCGTCTGATGAATCACCCGGCTTTGGCTTCCTGGTCAATGGCCGGCGGCCTATAGACGAACGAGTCTTCCCGCTCGCGCGCATCCTGGTCACGCACGAAATCCAGGGTGTTGTGCAAGGCCGAGATGCTGGCCTCGAGCGACATCTCGACGTCGCGCCGTTTCAGCCTGAGACCGTCGATTTCGCGCTGGATGTCCTCCAGACGCGCCTGCGACTTCTGCAGCATCGCTTCGGAACGAATCTCGGCTTCGCGGATGATTCGGCTCGCGTTGTCCTCGGCCGCGGTCTTGATGGTGTCGGCCACCTTTTGAGCCATGATGAGCGCGCTCTGCAGGCTCTTCTCCTGGTCGAGGTGTCCGCGGAGGGCCGTTTCGAGGCGGGCCATCTCCTGACGCATGCGGTCCGATTCGCGTATGGCCTGTTCGTAGTCGTCGGCCACGGCGATCAGGAACGAGGACACCTCCACGGGATCGAAGCCGCGAAAGGCAGTGCTGAACTTCTGCTGGCGCAGATCAAGCGGACTGACGTTCATTCAGAAACCCTCACGTCGAGTCCTATCGGACGAACGGCGCTCGGGCAACAGAGGCCCAAAACGTGAAGGCACGCAGCATCCTGTGACCCGGCACGTCAGGCATACTCCCGGTCGCCAAAAATGGCCGATCCGACGCGCACGATCGTCGCACCCTCTTCTACGGCGACCTCGAAGTCGTGGCTCATGCCCATGGAGAGTTCGGCCAACGCCTTGCCCGGCACACCGCCCTGGACGTAGCGGTCCCGAAGGTCCCGTAGCGCCGCAAAATACGGCCTCGCCAGCTCGGGCTCGTCGACCTCGGGAGGCAACACCATGAGGCCGGTGAGTCGAGCCCAGGTGCACGACAGCGCGGCCTCGATGATGGACGGCACCTCGTGCTCGGACGCTCCGTGTTTGGTCGGTTCCCGGGCCAGGTCTACCTGAATGAGCACGTCGACCTGGCGCCGGTTGACCGCAGCACCCTCCTCGACTTTGCGCACTAACTCGAGGGAATCGATCGAGTGGATGGCGTCGAAACAGGCCGCCGCCTTCTTGGCTTTGTTGGACTGCAGGTGACCTATCAGGTGCCATCGAAGTGGCAGTGCGCCTGCGGCCAGGATCTTCGACACGCCTTCCTGGACTTTGTTCTCGCCAAAGTCGATCTGGCCGTCGGCGGCTGCCGCGCGCACCGCGTCGATAGGGAACGTCTTGGAAACCGCCACGAGGCGGACGGAGGAAGGAGACCGACCGGACCGGCGGGCGGCGTCCGCGATGCGATCGCGGACGCCTTTCAGCCGGTATGGGATATCGATGGTCATCGAGCACTGGCCAGGCGGCCAGGCGACCGCGCGACCAGCTCCACGTGCGCTACTTGATCTGCTTCGCGAGCTCGGCGATGAGCGAGTTGGCGATGGCCGCGTTCGGCGCTGTCGGCGCGAGCTTCACGAACTGCTCGAATTCGGCCTTGGCCTTCGCCGGGTTCTCGGAGACCAGCGTCATGCCGTAGATGTAGTGCGCATCGGCGTTCGAGGGGTCGAGAGTCGTGGCCTTCTCCACCAGCGGCTTGGCGTCGGCAGCCTTGCCCGTGTTGAAGTAGATGCCAGCCAGACCCACATAGGCGGCCGCATCTTCCGGCTTCACTTCCATCGACTTCTTGTACGCGGTTTCAGCGTTCGCGTAGTCCTTCTTGGCGGTGTAGCTGAACGCGATGTTGTTGTAACAGTTGTAGCAGGTCGGAATGATGGCAATGGCCTCGTTGAACTTCGCGATGGCCTCATCGTGCTGGCCAGCATTGCTCAACGTTACGCCCTCGTCGAAGGTCTTCGTGATGGCCGCGTTCTTGGCTTGCACTTCCTTCGCCGCCGCGGCGCTCGCCATGGCGAGCGTCAGGTTGGCTTCCTGCGTCGTGTTGGCGCGCACGGTGACCGTAGCCGGCGCCGAGCCGAGTTTGTCTTTCTCGGCCACGACCTTGTACGAGCCAGAGGCCAGACCGATCTGGATGTACTCGCCCTTCTTGTTGGTCTTTGTCTCGAACTTGCGGCCAGTGCCGCCGTTCATCTCGATAATGACCTTGGCGTCGACGACCGGTTGTCCCTTGTCATCGTTGACCACGCCCTTGACCATGCCGGTGGATTGAGCGAACGCCGGAACGGCGGCCACAAGCGATGCGATGAGAGCGGCCGCGATGAGCCACGAGGGCCGGCCGCAGATTCGGCGGACCATATCTTCCTCCTGTAGAAAAAGCTAACTACCCGTTTTGCGAATATCTTACACGATCGAAAAGAACGCTTCGACGGCGTTCAGGTCGTGGACCACCGGCGACGGAGGGACCGACGCGATGAATCGCCTTCCATAACCCATCGTTCGCAGCCGCGGGTCGAGCACGGCCAGCACCCCGCGGTCCTTCCTGTGCCTGATCAGCCGGCCTAAACCCTGCTGTAGCGAGAGGATAGCCAGCGGCACTTGATACTCGCCAAATGGCTCGCCGCCCCGCGCCCGAATGGCATCGATCCGCGCAGCCGTCACGGGATCGCCCGGCGACGCAAACGGCAGCTTGTCCACGATGACGCAACTGAGTGCTTCTCCTACGACGTCCACGCCTTGCCAAAAGCTTGCCGTGGCGAACAGCACGCAATTGGGCGTTTCGCGGAACTGTCGGAGCAACTGGGACCGTGGCGCTGTCCCTTGCACGAGCATGGGAAAGTCCAACGCCATTTCTGCGATGGCCTGAACGGCTCGGAGCGAGGCATAGCTGGTGAACAACACGAAGGCGCGACCGCGGCTTCGCTTCAGGAGCTCGATGACCTGCCGACCTGCGGCCATTGCGAAGTCCGGCGAACGCGGGTCTGGCATTTTCGACGGGAGGTAGAGCAGCGTCTGCGTGGTGTAGTCGAACTCCGACGGCAGCCGGATCTCGTCGGCGTCCTTGATTCCGAGCCTGCCTCTCAGGTACTCGAACCCTCCGTCGACGGTGAGTGTGGCCGACGTGAGCACCGTTCCGCGCATGCGGTCCAGCAGCAGGTCGCGAATGATCTCGGACACGTCGATGGGCGACGCCCTGAGAAAGACGCCCTTCCCCCGGAACTCGACGAAGAAGACGTAGGCCGGGTCGGATGCTCGCAGCAGAAACCGCAGTTCATCTCGAATCTCCGCCGCGCGTTTCGCGAGCGCGGCGCTATCGAAGGGACTTGCCGGCTCCCCGTCGCCCGTCGTTCCAGCAGGCTTGAGCAGCGCGAGCGCGGCTTCCAGGAGGTCGAGCGCGCCGGCCAGGTACGCCGCGACTTCGCGCGTCTGCGCAAGAGATGCGTCCGTCGCGCGGACGCGCTCCTCGCCGCGCGCTCGTTCGTTGGTGCGATGCGCGAACGCCAGCTCGGTGAAGAACGCCCGCGCGTGATCGCGCAGCCGGTCTACGCCTTTCTGAAGGTCGTCCTGGGCACTGCGGGTCTGGACCGCGCCAGACTTGATGAATCGCTCGACGTCGCGCGCGTAGTCGTCGAGCCTGTACGTGCTCACGGCGAAGCCGAAGTACTGCGTCGCCACATCTTCGAGTTGGTGCGCTTCATCGACAATGGCGTGGCTGCACGACGGAATCACCTCGCCGAACGCGTTCTGGCGCACGGCTGCGTCAGCGCACAGCAGGTGATGATTGACGATGACGACATCGGATGACGCCGCGCGCTGGCGCATGCGTGTGACGAAACACTCGTCGTAGCGTTGACACTCGGTGCCGAGGCACGTCTCCGCCGTCGCGGCCACCTCGCTCCAGAACGGCAGATCCTCTGGCAAGTCTTCGAGTTCCGCGCGATCACCTGTTTCGGTTCGCGCTGCCCAGTCGCGCACCATCGGCAGGAAGACGTCTCCCGACGCAGGACGATTGCCCTCGTTCAGCTGATCGAGGCGATGCAGGCAGAGGTAGTTCGCTCGACCCTTCATGTAGGTCGCCGTGAACGGCACGTCGAGCGCCTGACGCAGGGTCGGAATGTCCTTGAAGTAGATCTGTTCCTGCAGGTTCTTCGTGCCCGTGGATACCAGCACGCGTTGCCGGCTCAGGATGGCTGGAACAAGGTACGCGAGTGTTTTGCCCGTGCCTGTGCCGGCTTCCGCCAGCAGGACGCCGCCGTTTTCGAATACGTCCGACACACGGGCAGCCATCTCGACCTGCCCGGCACGCGGTTCGTAGTCCGGCAGCGCGTTCGAGAGGGCGCCTCCGGAGCGAAACACCGCGGCGGTTACGCCAGCGAGTCCGGGTATAGCGGGAACTTCCGGCACAGCCCCTCGACTTCCTCGCGCACCATGGCCAGGGCCGCGTCATCGTCTGGTGTCTCGAGCGCGCGTGCGATCAATTCACCGACGATGTCCATTTCGGCTTCACGCAGACCCCGTGACGTGATCGCAGGGGTGCCGATGCGAATCCCGCTGGCGGTCATCGGCGGGTTCTGATCGAAGGGGATCGCGTTCTTGTTCACGGTGATGCCGGCCTTGCCCAGAGCGGCTTCTGCCACCTTGCCGGTGATGCCGCGCGAGAAAACGTCCACCAGGATCAAGTGATTGTCAGTGCCGCCGCTGACCAGACGGAAGCCCGCGTCGTTCAGCACCCGAGCCAGACGTGCCGCGTTCTTCACGATCTGTTGCTGGTAGTCGGCAAAGGCCGGATCCGATGCTTCCTTGAAGCAGACCGCCTTGGCCGCGATGATGTGCATCAATGGTCCGCCCTGAACGCCCGGGAAGACGCTGCGATCCAGGTCCTTCTGATACTTCTCGCGGCACAGCACCATGCCGCCACGTGGTCCGCGCAGTGTTTTGTGCGTGGTGGTCGTGACGAATTCGGAGTAGGGCACCGGACTCGGGTGGACGCCGCCGGCCACGAGGCCCGCGATGTGCGCCATGTCGGTCATGATGATGGCCCCGATGCGATCGGCCGTCACTCGCACGCGCGCAAAGTCGATCACGCGCGGATACGCACTGGCGCCCACGATGATCAGCTTCGGTTTGCGTTCGTCGGCGAGCCGATCGAGTTCGTCGTAGTCGATGCGCTCGTCCTCTTTGCGCACGCCGTAGGGAACGATCGTGTAGAGCTGACCAGAGAAGTTGAGGGGATGCCCGTGCGTCAGGTGTCCGCCGTGTGCCAGGTTCATCCCGAGCACCACGTCGCCCGGCTTCAACACCGCGAGACAGACAGCCATGTTGGCTTGCGCACCCGAGTGAGGCTGCACGTTGGCGTGTTCGGCGCCGAACAGGGCCTTCGCCCGCGCGATAGCCGCGCGTTCGACGATGTCCACGTACTCGCACCCACCGTAGTAACGCTTGCCTGGGTAGCCTTCCGCGTACTTGTTCGTCAGCACCGAGCCGGCCGCCTCGAGCACGGCACGGCTGACGAAGTTCTCCGACGCGATCAGCTCCAAGCCGGTGTTCTGGCGTGTAACCTCGCTCGACACCGCATTCGCGACTTCAGGATCGGTTTCGGCGAGCGTGCGCCACATCGGAAGCTTGGTGGTGTCTGTTGGCATTGGTCAATCCTGCGTTGGCCGGGTGGCGTTTCCCTGCGACGAACCGGCGCTACGAGTGGGAACCCGCCCGCTCGGCTTCCATAATCTGATCGATGCGACGCTGATGGCGTCCACCGGCGAACGGTGTCTGCATCCACACGTCCAGGATTTCGTCGGCCAACCCGAAGGCCACGATGCGGCCACCGATCGACAGGACATTGGCGTCGTTATGTTCGCGCGACAACTTTGCCGTGAACAAGTCGTTGCACAACGCTGCTCGCACGCCAGCGACCTTGTTGGCGGCAATCTGCTCGCCTTGCCCGCTTCCACCAACCACGATTCCTCGATCGGCGCGGCCGTCGGCGACCGCACGACCCACGGCGAGGCAGATGGGCGGATAGTCCACGGACGCTTCGCTGTCGGTGCCGAAGTCCTCGACGCCGTGTCCGAGCCGCTCGAGTGTCTGCTTGAGGTGCTCTTTGAGGAGGAATCCAGCGTGATCGGCGCCAATCGCCACGCGCATCCAGCAATTGTACTATGCGGCCCGCCGAGCGCGATCCGGCCGCGCGACTTCATGCAGGCGATAGGCGATGGGCGGTAGGCCGTGTGCCGCAGGCCATCTCCGCAAACAAGTGAGACAATGGCGCGAACCGCGAACCGGGCAGTGTCGTCGCGCCTAACGGCAAGGCCAATCGCCCACCGCCCATAGCCCAAGGCCTTCATGTCTCCGACCGTCACCATCTCAACGCGCGGCGAACAGCGCATCCGCGGCGGACACCCATGGATCTACCGCGGCGATGTCGGCGACGTGCACGCGGGCGCCGGCGACATCGTCGCGGTCCGAACCGCCCGAGGTCGCGTGATTGGCCACGCGCTCTACAGCGACCAGTCGCAGATCGCGATTCGGATGCTGACCTTGGGAGAGCGACCGGCGGACGAGGCGCTGATCACGTCACGGATCGACGCGGCGATTGCCTTTCGGGAATCGCTGCACATCGACGGCGACGCGTACCGGCTCGTGCACGGCGAGGCCGACCTGCTTCCCTCCCTCATCGTCGATCGGTATGGCGACTATCTGGTTGTGCAGGCGCTGTCGCAGGGAACGGATCGGCTGCTGCCTGTGGTCATTCGTGCGTTGACTGACAGGTTGAATCCGAAAGGCATTCTCGCGCGCAATGACCCGCGCGCACGGGTACTCGACGGCTTGCCGCAGACCGTCGAAGTGCTGGCGGGCGACGTGCCTGACCTGGTGTTGGTCCGAGAACTCGGTATCGAGCTCGAGGTGGACCTGCGACACGGTCAGAAGACAGGTCTCTTCCTTGACCAACGCGAAAATCGCGAGGCGGCAGCCATATACGCAAAGGGGCGCGTGCTCGACTGCTTCAGCTATAACGGTGGCTTCGCGCTGCGGCTGGCGTCGGTCGCACAAGAAACCATTGCCTTCGATGTGTCTGAAGACGCCATCGCGCGAGTCGGTGCCAATGCGGAGCGCAACGGACTGAAGGTGGATGCGCGTGTCGGCAATGTGTTCGACGAACTCCGAGGCCTCGATCGGCTGAAAGAGCGCTTCGACACCATCGTCCTCGACCCGCCGGCCTTCGCCAAGACCAAGAGCGCGATCGAAAAAGCGATCTCGGGATACAAGGAGATCAACCTTCGCGCCTTGAAGTTGTTGAACCCTGGCGGATTTCTCGTGACGTGCAGTTGCTCGTACAACATCAGCGAGGGGACCTTCGCGCAAATTCTGCACGAAGCCGCGCTCGACGCGGAGACGCACGTGACCGTCGTCGAGAAACGGATGCAGGGACGCGATCATCCTGTGCTGCTTGGTGTGCCGGAGACGTACTACTTGAAGTGCTTCATCCTGAGAAAGATTGGGTAGGCGGGTAGGCCGGGATCTGGCGGGCACGGCAGGGCAGGCCCGGCAGGCACGTCACGCACGACAGCGTTCGGTGATCAGGGAGCGATGACCCGAACGGTGGGGAAGTACCGCTGGTAGCGCTTCGGATCGCGCGTCAGCAAAGACAGGCCAGTCACCGCGGCGTGCGCACCGATGTAGAAATCAGGAAGCGGTGACCTGCGAGCCCCGCCTGCACGACGGTACTTGATGTAGGCGTGGCCGGCGAGGAACCCCGCCGCCCATGGCAATTCGACGCGCTTCACGAACGACAGCGGCAGGGCAGCGTCGAGATCCTCGACATGCGTGTAAAAGGCCGCCACTTCTGCGTAGATGATCGGATTGATCCACAGGTGCCCGTCGTGCGCGGCGAGTTCGATCATCGATGTGGACCACTCGAACCACTCATCGTCTTCCTGGACGATGTCGAGCAGGACGTTGGTATCGACGAGCGTGCCGGCCACGTCAGTCTCGCAACAGCTTCATGAGCTGGTCGGTGCTCATGCCTGTCTCGAGCGTTCCGCGCACGCGTTCGATATGTTGCCGCACAGCGGAGCGCGGTCCGGGCCGCTTGGCTTTGGTCAGGCGAGCACCATCCTTGTCGATGGAGAACTCGACCTCGGTGTCTGGCAGCAGCCCCAGCTTCTCCCGAATCGCCTGCGGAATCGTCACCTGGCCTTTGCTGGTGATGCGCATGAGGTATTACTCCTACCAGTAAGAGTATTACTCTTGTCGACGAAACGCAAGGCACGGCTCGAGCGAACGCTTTGGTGTGGCCGCCCTCTACGAGGGCCGGCAGTTCCTCTATCGCTTTGACGAAAGCGTTGTCCTCGCCTCCCGCCGCCTCTACGAAGCAGCAAGAGTTTCCGCGGGACGTGCGGTCTCTAGCGCGAGCTGCTTCGCGGTTGGGCGACGTTGAAGATCAGATTCTTCGGCGATGGACCGACAGACGCCCAGGTGACCACCGGCGTTTGCTCGACACCGGGCTTCGACCAGTCGCAGACACCACCGGCGAAGATCGCCTTCAGCCTCGCGCGGTCGCTGGCGCTGACGGGCACCTTGTAGTCCTTCGCGTCGATCGGCTTCAGTTGGCACTTCATGATGTTCGCCGCCAGCGGCCCACCGGCCTCGATGCGTGGCGCCGAGTACACGGGGTACAGCTCGCTGCACTTCGACACCGGCTTGCTCGTGAACGGCAGGTCGTCTTCGATGAATTGCGGCGGACTGGACGTGTCGAAGCATCCATCGACGGCAGCGGCCGGCTTGGCGCGGAGCATCTTTGTCCGCTGCGAGTCGCTCGATCTGTCGGTCTTGTAGGCGAGCATCCACGCGTCGAAGAGCTGCTGGGCCCGGTCTCCTGCGACGCTGCGCCACATCACCATGTTGGCGGAACTGCCGCCATTGGCCTGACGCACACGCTCACGCAGCGCGAAGTGGAACCAGCCGTAGTGATAACCGCCGGTTTCGGTTGACGTCGCGTTGTCGAGAATTGGAATCGACTTCAACGCGCCGTTGGCGCCGAGCATCAGCCCCGCCTGGTAGGCGCGCTTGATTGCTCCCTGATCGCCGACAGCGCGAGCGGGGGTGTAGTTCGCATCCTGATCGAATCCGCCCACGCCTTCGTTCAGCTCGAGAAACTGCGCGACGGTGATGATGCCGTTGTTGAGCGCAGCGAGTCCGTATTGGACGCCGGTGTTGTCGAAGGGACGAAGCGCGGCGCCCGTCGCGGAGTTCACGCCGTAGATGTTCCGGGCGGCATCGAAGACCGTGGGTCGCGCGCCGCGGGGATTGGTGAACGCGTCGTAGCGAAGCTTCTCGGACACGGCCGCGTTGAAGCGTGCGGACAGATAACCAACGGTGTCCTTCCGATTCGGCACGGGGTCGGTTCGCTGCGA
>JBEBGB010000648.1:0-3113 GCA_040081675.1 Vicinamibacterales bacterium | reverse complement strand
AAGCAGTTCGCTGCCGCGGGTGGCGCGCTGGCTTGCCCGTCGAGCCACGAGCCCGACGAGAGCCGGCGCCGCAGCCGTCGCCCCAGTTGAGAGGAGCAGCGCGACGTCCCCGTCCTGGCACGTGCCACCAAGCGACCACACCGCCACCAACCATCCGACCACTTGGCCTGCGTATCTGACCGGCACGCCTGCCTCGACCCGTTCACCACCGCGATGCGGCAGGACCAGGGCATTGGCGGTTTTCACCCGCACGGCGCTCGAGAGCTCGACTCTCGCGCCATCTCCCGCAACGCACGCCACCTCATCGCGATCGGACGCAAAGAAGCCAACGCCGGACGCCCCGAGCCGGACGCGAAGCCTGGCACACACTGCCGTCAGCACCACCGCGTCGTCATCCGCAATTTGGCAGCACTGCAGCAGTCCGACGATGTCGTCGGGCGAGGGCGAGGGGATCGGCGACGGCGCCGTGGGCGTGCTGAACAGACGGAGCGCGGGAAGCCGACTCGTGTCTGCGCGTCGCTGTGCGACCGACTCGGCGTCCACGCCTGCGAGCGAGTCTGCGAGCAAACCAAGTCGGGCTCGAACCGTGAGCGGCAGCTTCGGCGAAATGCTGGAGAGGCGCTTGACCAACAGCATCGCCGGTCCGCGCTGTCCACGATGGCGGGCGATCTCCGCTCGAAGAATGCGTGCGCAGATCGCCAGCAAGGGATGGTGTCCGCTTCGCGCGGAGAGCACCGCTCTGTTCGCAGCCATGTCGGCCTGCACCCTGTCGCCGGCGGCACACTGGGCGAGGGCACAAGCGTACCAAGCCTCGGCGCTCAGCCGCGCATCGCCAAGCGCTACCGCCTCGTCGCGGGCGTGCGCCGCCGACGCGACGGCCTCTGCGATCCGCACACGTCCGATAGCCACGCGAGCACGCGCCGTCCACAGGCGTACGCGGTCGCGCGGATTCGGCTCCGCCTCGATCGGCATCAACGCGAGCCGGTTCCAGGCGTCAGCGTAGCGACCCTGCCAGTAGAGACACCGAACCAGCGCAAGCATCGCATCGACACTCACGCCGTTCCCCGAGCTCAACGCCGCCTCGAGAGCGGTCTCGAGCACCGATTCAGCCTCGACGACCCTTCCACGCTCGATCTGCAGGTGCGCCGTCACGAGGGCGAACTGCTCGAGCAGCCGAAGGTCTCTCGCTCGACTCAACCAGCCCCGCGCATCATCCGCGACTGTCGCTGCCTCGAGAAGACAACCTCGGTTCATGAGCGAGTGCGCCAACACCAGCGCGGCATCACTCGCAGGCACCCACTCTCCGCGGCGCGCGAGCGCATGCATCGCTTGACGAACAATTCGCTCACCCGGTTGGTGCCGTCCCGCACCTAGCAGTACGCGGCCCGTCGCCACCTGCCGTGCGAGCCGCAACAGTTCCCCCGGAGCGGGCCACGCTCGAACGGCCGTGCCAACGCTTTCATCTGCCGGGACGCCGCTTCCGTTGGCCACATAGGCGACGGCCGGTTCGGCCACACGTTCATGAGCCCGAACTGGCTGCGTCAAAAGCGGCTTTCGCTCGGAATCGAGGAACCGAGGACCCACCGGTCCGGCCGTCCTTGCGGCGTGCGATCTGAGAGCGTCTCCGAAGAGACACCGTTCGAAGCGCTCACGCACGCCGCTCGCACGGCGCGCCGCACTGCTGATCGCGCGCATGTGATGTCTGGCAACAGCGAGCGGACGCACCGACGCAATCAGCGCTTCGGTGGACCAGCGCTGCGGAGACACCGCGTGTACCCGCCGCACTGCATGTGGCCCGATGAACACCACGATGTGCGGCTTCGCGCAGTCGAGCGCGGCCTCGACGATGGAGCGCCAGCCGGCCGCGGGTTCCCCCGTCGCAAACAACACGAGCGTGCGGTTCTTCACGAGTGGACGCACCGCTGAATCGGACAGCTGCGTTGAAAGCGGCACCAGGCCCGCAAGACGTGCCGCGCGAGCAAGCTCGCGAACGGCGTCGATCCCGTCTTCAACCGCCGGAATCCACACGCTGACGGCAACGACTCGACTGGTGTCGATTCCCGAGAAGAGCTCCGCTATCGGATGCAGGCGCCGGTCTGCCGCGCGCACAACGCCAAGGCACGCGCGATCGTTGGTGGCGACGCCTGCAGCGCCCTCCGGCACTGCGAAACCAGCGCCAGCGTCCGGCACAATGCTCGGACGGCCGTGCCGAGAACCGATCTGCAGCTCGTTGCTCGCGACCGGCGACCGACCACTGCCGTCAAGAAATCGAGCGACGTGCATCCGAGCCGCTGCTGCGGCACTCGGTGCGCCATGCCATCCAGATTGAACCGCCCAGGCTTCGAAGCGCTGTGTCTCGCCAATCACGCCGTAGTCGACAAGCGGAGACAGTGAGGGATGCGCGGCTCGCGAAAACCACGCGCAGCGCTCCGCCCAGCGAGTCTGTTCACTCGGTCCGCCAACGATCGACGTGATCAGCTGGACGCGTTCGGTCGTAGCGAGATCGATCGCGAAGCCGCGATCGTCGACGACAAATCGATCGGCGATGAGATGCACAGAGCCTCCGTCTCTCCTGGCTGTGCAAGATCGCCGCCCGTTGATTTCACGCGCGATCAGCGCGATGCGCCCCCCGGAGGGTTCAAATATTTCGGATAGAATGAGGCCTCGATGTTGCGATTTCTGACTGCTGGCGAGTCTCACGGGCGCGCGCTCATCTCCATCCTCGAAGGTATTCCGGCCGGACTCACAATCGACTTCGACGCACTGACTGCCGAGTTGCGACGCCGGCAGGGCGGGTACGGGCGTGGCCGACGGATGGTGATCGAGTCCGATCGAGCGGACGCGATTAGCGGTGTGCGCCATGGCGTGACGACCGGCGCACCCATCGCACTCATGATTCCCAACAAGGATTGGGAGAACTGGCAGCGCACGATGGCCGTCGAGCATCCGCCGGGAGCCGACACGCCTGGCGTCGACCGTGCAGCAGTTACGCGACCGAGGCCGGGCCACGTCGACCTGGCTGGCGTCGTGAAGTACGACCACACCGACATTCGCAATGTCCTCGAACGCGCCAGCGCCAGGGAAACAGCGTCGCGCGTCGCCGTCGGCACCAT
>JBEBGB010000647.1:0-3116 GCA_040081675.1 Vicinamibacterales bacterium | reverse complement strand
CAGGACAGCCGATCGGTCGAGTGCAACCGGTATCCACGGCACGCCGAGCGTGGCGACAAGCACGAGCCACCAGAAGGCGTGTCGTCGCGATGGTGCGCTCGCGGGTATCAGTCGCGACACGACCGTCGCGACAACACCGATCAGCACGCCGTCGACCAGCCATGCGAGCAACGCGTTCGTCATGCGCGCTTCCTCTTGGCCGACGGACCGCGATTGTCGAGCAACGCCTTCACACGAGCGATCTCGGCGGCATCGACATCTTCGTGTCCGAGCAAATCCATGACCAGCGCTTCACGCGAGCCATTGAAGAAACGGGACAGCACGTGAGACAGGGCACCGCGGCGCGCCTGCCCACGGTCGACGATCGCCGAGTAGACGAACGCGCGGCTCTCCTTCTCGTGGGTGACGTAGCCCTTCTGCTCGAGGATGCGGAGGATCGTGAGCACCGAGTTGTAGGCTGGACGCGCCGGTCCGGCCATTCGCTGAACCACGTCGTTCACCGTCGACTCCGGATGATCCCAAAGGACGTGCATGATGCGGTATTCGGCGTCGGTCAGCGCCGGCGATCGCGTACGTCCTGCCATGCGTTGAACGATACGCGTGCGCGCGTGACGCTGTCAACTAATTCTTTAATAGTTCATCGCTGATTGATACCGCGCATCGGTGGGCGATCTGGCGCGTCGTGTTCAGCCAGCCCTGCCCGCCCGGCCTGTCTCGCCTGCCCTCTGTCGTGACCTCGTGACGCGCGCCGTTCTGCAGTATCGTGTCACTCATGATTCGCACGCTACTCCGCAGCCTGCTGGCAACCGCGCTCCTCGCCAGCTTCAGTCTCTCTGCTCGCGCCCAGACCAACGAGGAATGGACGCGCCCATTTCCGCCGTTTCAAATCGTGGGCAACATCTACTGGGTGGGCAGCTACGACCTCTCGTCGTATCTGATTACGTCGCCCCAGGGCCACATCCTGATCAATACAGGCGTCGGCGACACCGCCCGCCAAATCAAGAAGAGTGTCGAGGAACTCGGCTTCAAGATGGCCGACATCAAGATCCTCACCGCCACGCACGGCCACTACGATCACGTCGCCGGCCTCGCGGAACTGAAGCGGATGACGGGAGCCCGCGTGCTCATCGAAGAACGTGACAAGCCGCTGCTCGAGACCGGGGGCAAAGCCGACTTCCGCTTCGGGAGCACGCCAGGCGCGCAGTTCGAACCGGTGAAAGTGGACGACACGTTCAAAGACGGCGAATTCATCACGCTCGGCGGCAACAAGCTCACCGCGCATCTGAGCGCAGGCCACACGAAGGGCGCCACGAGCTTCACGCTCGATGTGCGCGACAACGGCAAGACGTTCCGCGTCATCATCGCCAACATGGGCTCGATCAATCCGGGCGTCACGGTCAGCGGCATGCCGAACTACGAGACCATTGGAGAGGACTACGCCCGGACGTTCATCGCGCAGAAGGACATGAAGGTCGACATCTGGCTGGCCTCGCACGCGTCACAGTTCCAGATGCACGAGAAGCACAAGCCTGGCGACCCGTACTCGCCTGGGCGCTTCGTCGACCCGCAGGGATTTCGGGCGTCGGTGCAGAAGCTCGAAAAGACCTATCTGGATCAACTGGCTGCGGAGCGCGCGCACAAGTAGCGCGGCAACGAGCGGGTCGGAGAGCTGCTTACTCTTTCTTGACCTTGGCGGCGACCTCGACCGGAATGCCGAGCTCGGTCTTGAGGGTGATGTTGACGGTGTCGCCTTCCTTCAGCTCTTTCTTCAGGTCCGACAGATACATGTGGACGCCCTTCGGGTTCATGTAGGTCGAGTCGTAGGCGATCACCGAAACGTCTTCCTGCGTTGCGTTGGCCTTGCTCGCATCCCTGAACTCGATCTTCCCTGCCGCGTCTGAGGTGCCCGACACCAGGTAAATCGCGTACATGCCCGGATTGTTCACCGTGGCGTACGCCATCGTGCTCTTCGCACCGGCTTCCGGCAGCTTCACCCACGCGTCGTCCACCGTGATGGGCTTGTCCTGCGCGCTCGCCATTCCGGCGCCGACCAGCAGAACCACTGTCGCCGCCAGCACACCCGCACTCATCCGCATCGCAAGGTTCTTCATCTCGACTCCATACACATGAATCGCCTGGCCCGGTCGCGACTGCGCGCCTCGCACACGGCGTATTCGATCAGTCTACCGCCGACTGTTGCTGCCGGCCAGCTTCACCGGCTGCACCAGCGCCCCATTCCCGGCCACATCCCACGCGGCAAACCGGACCCATTTCTTTCCCGACGCGTCGAAGGGAATAGAAAAGTGATGCGTACCAGACGCTGGAAGGTCTGAGGTGGATATGACTTGTCGATCGGTCCGCACACCGTCGCCCCAGACAACCTCGACGAAATTGAGCGGAAATGTCCATTCGAGGTCGGCCTCGATGGTCCGCGCATTGGCTGTGCCCTTCACGGCGTAACTCGGGATGAGCACCTCACCGGATGTGACGAAGTAGTCGCCCTGCATGAGTGTCTCAATCAGCGGGCTCACGTCGTCTGGCGAAGGCAACGTGTCCATCTTCACGTAGCTGACCGGTGAACTCGCGTAGATGTCGTCGCCAGGCTGCTGGTGACGCACCTCGGAGATCGATATCAACTTCTTGAGGGGAGTCGGCGTGTCGACGAACCAGTTGCTCATGTCGTCCAGCAGCGGCAGGCATCTGTATTCGCAGAGGCGCTGCTCCGAACGATCGAGCCCCATGCCCCATCGAAACCCGACGCCCTGGTAGTGCGAATCGCTGAAGTACGGCAAGTGTCGAACGGAGTCAGGGAAACCCGTCGAACCTTTCGTCCGCGGGTGCGGCATCGTGATCAGCATGTTTTCGCGACGTGCCATCTCCATCAGATCGTCGGCGCCCGCGAGATGGTAGACCGTGCCGTATTTCGGATCCGTCGTCGTTAGAGGCTGGCCCGCGGCTCGCCCCGCCTCCCAGTACACCGAGTGCGAAAAAATCAAATCGGTGTGTCCCCCGAGCGGACTCCCGTAGTACTCCTGCGCTGGCAACACCAGGAAGTTACGATCCGAGTGACGCTTTGCGCCCTCGATTGAGTTGTAGCGAATCTGCAGTTCGTCCAC